>NZ_JAAGPE010000419.1:0-6304 GCF_017104605.1 Burkholderia sp. Ac-20384
TCACCGGCATCGTGCGAGCAGCCCTTCCAGCGCGCGATCGGGGATGCCGCTCGCGCGCAGCGCGTCGACCGTGCGGCTCACGTAGTCGAGTGTCGTGCCGTAGCGGCCGGCCGCGCAGCCGAACACTTCCTTCACGACGGGATCGGTCAGCTTGCCCGTGTAGGTGGGCGCGTCGCGGCGCATCACGAACGCGAGCGCGTTCACGCGTTCGCCGTTTTCCAGCGAGCACGGCAGCCACGCGGGCCGGTACGAGCCCATCGGCATCTCGCGTTTCCACAACGTTTCGAGGTGCGGTTGCGCGGTCGGGCCGGCGAGCCGGAACGCAATGCCCGAGCATGAGCCGCCGCGATCGAGCGCGAGCACGAGGCCCGGGCGTTCGGGGGTGCCGCGGTTCACGCGCGACCACAGGTAGAGCCCGCGGTGATAGCCGTGCACCTTGCCGCGCACGGCGGTGATGGTCGGCAACCCCGGGTTCCAGATCAGCGAGCCATAGCCGAAGAGCCAGAGATCCTGCTGGCCGTCCCAGTCGCGCATCGTGTGCGCGAGCGAGGCCGCGAGCTCGTCTTCCGTCAGCAGGCGCCCGTCGCCGATCGACGGCGGGTAGGCAGGCGGGAGCGTCGCGGCGTTGCGCATCGTGCAGAGGGCTTACTGGTACGGGTTCGGGAAGCCCAGCTTCGCGAGGATGTCGACTTCGAGCGCTTCCATCTCGGCCGCGTCTTCGTCGCTCGTCTCGTGGTCGTAGCCCTGCGCATGCAGTGCGCCGTGCACCAGCAGGTGCGCGTAGTGGGCCGTGAGCGGCTTGCCCTGCTCGTGCGCTTCCTTCTCGACCACCGGGCAGCACAGCACGAGGTCGCCGATCACGGTGCCGTCGGGCGCCGCGTCGTACGCGAAGGTCAGCACGTTGGTCGGGTAGTCCTTGTGGCGGTAGCCGGCGTTCAGCGTGCGGCCTTCTTCCTCGCCGACGAAGCGCACGGTGAGCTGCGCGCTGGCGAACAGCGCCGGCTCGATCCATTCGGCGATCAGCTTGCGTTTGGGCAGCGTCTTGCGCACGTCGCTCGTGATTTCGTCACCGTACTGCACGGACAGGTCGAGCTCAGGCTCGCGAAGCGCGTCTTCGGTGTCGTCTTCGCGCGGTGCGGGCTCGGCGCCCACGTGCAGCGTCACGCTGTCGTAGTGCTCGGGCTGCAGCGCGAGCTTCGCGCGCATGGCCGGATCGTTGTGCTGCGCGACGATCGCGACGGCGGCTTCTCCCGAACTGCCCGACAGGTCGAACATCAGGCTGCGGCCATCCGGGAAGTCGATTCGCAGCCCTTGCGCGTTGACGGTCCGGGCCTTGCCCTTCGCGTCGAACAGCGAAAGGCGGGGGGAGGCGGGCGCGGTGGACTGGGCGCGCCCGGACTTGCGAGAACGGGAGGATTTCATGACGCGTGCGGCGATTAGGACGCGTTGAGGATACACCAAACGGCCGATCGCACCCGAATTCAAGCAGGCGAAAAAAAGCCCGGCGCGCCGTCTGGCGGGCCGGGCCGGGCTGTCGGGCCGGGGCGGCGTGCAGGTGCCGCCGGCCGGTCAGCCGTCCTGGTGCTGCGCGTGGAATTCGTCGTATGCCTCGACGATGCGCGCGACGAGCGGATGGCGCACGACGTCCGCGCTCGTGAAGCGCGTGAGCGCGATGCCGCGCACGCCGCCGAGCACCTGCTGCGCCTCGACGAGGCCGCTCTTGTGGCCGCGCGGCAGGTCGACCTGGCTCGTGTCGCCGGTCACGACCGCCTTCGAGCCGAAGCCGATCCGCGTGAGGAACATCTTCATCTGTTCGGGCGTCGTGTTCTGCGCCTCGTCGAGGATGATGAACGCGTGATTCAGCGTGCGGCCGCGCATGTACGCGAGCGGCGCGATCTCGATCATCTGGCGCTCGAACATCTTCGCCGTCTTGTCGAAGCCGAGCAGGTCGTACAGCGCGTCGTACAGCGGGCGCAGGTACGGGTCGACCTTCTGCGCGAGATCGCCCGGCAGGAAGCCGAGCCGCTCGCCGGCCTCGACGGCCGGGCGCGTCAGCACGATCCGCTTGACCTGGTCGCGCTCGAGCGCGTCGACTGCACACGCGACCGCGAGGTAGGTCTTGCCGGTGCCGGCCGGCCCGACGCCGAGCGTCACGTCGTGCGACAGGATCTGCTTCAGGTATTCGCGCTGTGCCGGCGTGCGGCCGCGCAGGTCGGCGCGCCGCGTGTAGAGCTTCGGTGCGGGCTCCTCGTCCGGCTCGCTGGCGTCGAGCTGCAGGACGGGCTCGTCGAACGGATGGTCGGGGTCGCCGCGGAAGCGCACGTCGAGCGTGTCCTGGCGGCCGTTGCCGGCCGTGTGGCGCACTTCGACCAGCGCGAGCTGGATGTCGTCGACCGACAACGCATCGCGCGCGCGGTTGTAGAAGTTCTCGAGCGCGGCGAGCGCGAGCTTGGCGCCGCGGCCGCGGATCGCGATCCGGTGGCCGCGTCGCGACAGCGTGACGTCGAGCGCCTGTTCGATCTGCCGCAGGTTCTCGTCGAGCGGGCCGCAGAGGTTGGCGAGGCGCGCGTTGTCGTCGCGCGGCGCGACGAATTCCAGTGCTTGGGTCGGCTTCAAAGTGGCGTCGGGTTCCTGTTGAGCGTCAGTCAGTGGGTGGCCGCGCTCGCGTCGTCGCTGACGAGCACGAGCTCGCCGCGCAGCGAATGCGGGTACGCATGGTTGATCTTCACGTCGATCATCTGGCCGATCAGGCGCGGGTGCGATGCGAGCGGCGCCGGGAAATTCACGACCCGGTTGTTCTCGGTACGGCCCGCGAGTTCGTTCGGATCCTTGCGCGACGGGCCCTCGACGAGGATCCGCTCGACCTTCCCGACCATCGACTGGCTGATGCGCGCGACGTTTTCCTCGATGGTCGCCTGCAGATGTTGCAGGCGTTTGAGCTTCACTTCGCGCGGCGTGTCGTCGTGCAGGTTCGCGGCCGGCGTGCCGGGGCGCGGGCTGTAGATGAACGAGAAGCTGGTGTCGTAGCTCATCTCGTGCACGAGCGCCATCATCTTGTCGAAATCGTCCTCGGTCTCGCCGGGGAAGCCGACGATCATGTCGGTCGACAGCGACAGGTCCGGGCGGATCGCGCGCAGCTTGCGGATCACCGACTTGTATTCGAGCACCGTGTAGCCGCGCTTCATCGCCATCAGGATGCGGTCGGAGCCGTGCTGGACGGGCAGGTGCAGGTGGCTCACGAGCTTCGGCACCTTCGCGTAGGTGTCGATCAGGCGCTGCGTGAATTCCTTCGGGTGCGACGTCGTATAGCGGATCCGTTCGATGCCGGGGATGTCGGCGACGTATTCGATCAGCGTCGCGAAATCGGCGATTTCCGGCGAGCCGGCCGCCAGCGCGCCACGATAGGCATTCACGTTCTGGCCGAGCAGCGTGACTTCGCGCACGCCCTGGTCGGCGAGGCCGGCCACTTCGGTCAGCACGTCGTCGAGCGGGCGCGACACTTCATCGCCGCGCGTGTACGGCACCACGCAGTAGCTGCAGTACTTCGAGCAGCCTTCCATGATCGACACGAACGCGCTCGGCCCCTCGACGCGCGCGGGCGGCAGGTGGTCGAACTTCTCGATTTCGGGGAACGAGATGTCGACCTGCGCACGGCCGCTCTCGCGGCGCGCGTCGATCATCTGCGGCAGGCGGTGCAGGGTTTGCGGGCCGAACACGAGGTCGACGTACGGCGCGCGCGACACGATCGATGCGCCTTCCTGGCTCGCGACGCAGCCGCCGACGCCGATCAGCAGGCCGGGCTTCGCTTCCTTCAGCTCGCGCACGCGGCCGAGATCGGAGAACACCTTCTCCTGCGCCTTTTCACGCACCGAGCACGTGTTGAACAGGATGATGTCCGCGTCTTCCGGCGTATCGGTCTTTTCGAGGCCTTCGGCCGCATTCAGCACGTCCACCATCTTGTCCGAGTCGTACTCGTTCATCTGGCAGCCGAAGGTCTTTACGTAAACTTTCTTGGTCATGGGGGTTCGCCGTTCGCAGTGGTTGACCTGGGGGCGTCGTCTATAGGGTGAATCGGGACGGCCGTGCGCTGCACGCGGATCGCGCGCAGCCTGCATGAAAAGCCGTCGGGAAAGCCTTCCATTATAGCTTTTCATGCTGGCCGGGACGGGCGGCCGGTTGCGGCCGCGCGACGGCGTCCGTCACGTTCCGACCCTTGAATGGTGGCGTGCCGGCCGTCAGTGGCAGGCGTTCAGCAGGTCTTCATGCGCGGCTTCCTCGCGCGCGAAGCGTTCGGCGAGAAAGTCGAGCAGCACGCGCACGCGCGGCGCCATGTAGCGCTTGCCGGGATAGATCGCGTGCAGCGGCGCGCTCTGGTGCCGCCAGTCGGGCAGCAGGACCTTGAGCCGCCCGGCACGGATGTCGTCGGCGACATCCCAGATCGAGTTCAGCACGATGCCGCGGCCACGCAGCGCCCACTCGCGGGCGAGGCCGCCGTCGTTGGTCTCGAATGCGGTGCCGAGCGGCACCGTGCAGGTTTGCGTGTCGTCGCCGCGCGTGAAGCGCCACGTGTTCATCGGCCCGGACGCCACCGTGATCACGTTGCATGGAAAGCGGGCCAGATCGTGCGGATCGTTCGGCACGCCGTGGCGCTCGATGAAGGACGGCGCCGCGCACGGCACGCGCCGGTCCGCGGCGAGCCGGCGGGCGATCAGTGCGCCGTCGGGCGGCGCCGCGAAGCGGATCGCGAGGTCGATCTCGTCCTGCCACAGGTTCACCGTCGAGTCGGACGCCGTCAGCGAGAACGTCACGTCCGGGTAGCGCGCGGTGAATTCGTCGAGCCAGTCGAGCAGCCGGCGGCGGCCGAAGTCGGACGTCGCCGACAGTCGCACGCGGCCGCCGACGACATTGCGGCCGGCCTGCAGCAGCGCGTTCGCGTCGTCGAGCGCCTGCAACGCCTGCCGGCAGCCGTTCAGGTACAGGCGGCCCTCGTCGGTGAGCCGCAACTGCCGGGTCGAGCGGTCGAACAGCCGGGTGGCGACCGCCGCCTCGAGCTTGGCGAGGCGTGCGCTCGCGGCGGCCGGCGTGAGGTTCAGCTTGCGCCCGGCGGCGGACAGGCTGCCCAGTTCGGCCGCCTCGACGAACAGCCGGATATCGCCCAGTCGATCCATAGGATTTTTCAGAAATATTTGAAAATGGTTCAAATGCCACACCAATTATCAAATATAGGCATCTTCGGGACAATGCGCACATCCTGCCTTTTGTGCGGTGCGGCACCGACCAGGCGCCGCGTCCGCCGCCTTCCGGAGAACGTCATGCCCATCCCGTTACTGGCGCTTGCGATCAGCGCCTTCGCCATCGGTACCACCGAGTTCATCATCATGGGCCTGCTGCCCGAAGTCGCGCACGACCTGGCCGTGTCGCTGCCGTCGGCCGGCCTGCTGGTCACCGGCTACGCGCTCGGTGTCGCGGCCGGCGCGCCGCTGCTCGCGGTGCTGACGAGCCGCATGCCGCGCAAGGCCGCGCTGCAGTTGCTGATGGCGATCTTCATCGTCGGCAACGTGCTGTGCGCGACCGCGTCCGGCTACGCGATGCTGATGGTCGCGCGCGTCGTCACGTCGTTCGCGCACGGGTCGTTCTTCGGGATCGGCGCGGTGGTCGCCGCGTCGCTCGTGCCGACCGACAAGCGCGCGAGCGCGATCGCGCTGATGTTCACGGGGCTCACGCTGTCGAATGTGCTCGGCGTGCCGTTCGGCACCTTCGTCGGCCAGTTGCTCGGCTGGCGCGCATCGTTCTGGATCGTCGCCGCGCTCGGCGTGCTGGCGCTCGGCGGCGTAGCCGCGCTCGTGCCGAATCGCCACGACAGCGGGCCGGTCGGCCTCGGTCACGAAGTGCGCGTGCTGAAGGAGCCGCAGGTGTGGCTCGCGCTGTTGATGACCGTGCTCGGCTTCGGCGGCGTGTTCGTCGTGTTCACGTACATCGCGCCGATTCTCCAGTCCGTGTCGGGCTATTCGCCGCGTGCGGTCGCGCTGATCCTCGTGCTGTTCGGCGCGGGCCTGACGATCGGCAACACGCTCGGCGGCAAGCTCGCGGACCGCGCGCTGATGCCGTCGTTGATCGCGATCCTCGTCGCGCTGATGGCGGTGATGGTCGTGTTCGCCAGGACGAGCCACCATGCGGTCGCGACGGCCGGCAACCTGTTGTATGCAAGCGATTTCTACGGCAACCGCGTGCGCGTCTATACGACCGACGGTGTCTTGCAGCGCGACATCGGCGTGACCGGGCCCGGCGCGCTGGCGCTCGATGC
>NZ_JAAGPE010000420.1:0-6145 GCF_017104605.1 Burkholderia sp. Ac-20384
TGCTGCAAGGCGCGGCCGCCGGGCTGGCCGGGCTCGCGCTCGGCCCGCTCGCGGGCCTGCCTGCACACGCGCAAGACAGCGGCACGCGGCTGCGCATCGGTTTCCAGAAATACGGCAACTTCGTCGTGCTCAAGGCACGCGGCACGCTGGAGAAGCGGCTTGCAAGCCAGGGCGTCACCGTGCAGTGGCTCGAATTTCCCGCCGGCCCGCAATTGCTCGAGGGCCTGAACGCCGGCGCGATCGACGTCGGCACGGTCGGCGAGACGCCGCCGATCTTCGCGCAGGCGGGCGGCGTCGATTTCGTCTACATCGGCAACGAGCCGCCCGCGCCGCAGGGCGAGGCGATCGTCGTGCTGCCCGATTCGCCGATCCGCAACGTCGCGCAGCTGCGCGGCAAGAAGGTCGCGTTCAACAAGGGTTCGAACGTCCATTTCCTGCTCGTGAAGGCGCTCGAACATGCGGGCCTCACGTATGCCGACATCCAGCCGATCTACCTGACACCCGCCGATGCGCGCGCCGCGTTCGTGCAGCGCAACGTCGATGCATGGGTGATTTGGGATCCGTACCTGGCCGCCGCCGAGCGGCAGATCGGCGCGCGCGCGATCGCGAACGGCGAAGGGCTCGTGCGCAATACGCAGTACTACCTCGCCGCGCGCAAATACGCGACCGCTCACCCGCAGGTACTGCGCGCGCTGCTCGACGAAGTCGACGCGGTCGATCGCTGGGCGCGCGACCATGTGCCTGAAGTCGCCACGCAACTGTCGCCGCTCGTCGGCCTCGACGCGCCGACGCTCGAAGTCGCGCTCAAGCGCGCCGGTTACGGCGTACAGCCGATCAGCGACGCGACACTCGCGTATCAGCAGACCATCGCCGATACGTTCAGCACGCTGAAGCTGATTCCGGGCAAGCTGTCGGTCGCGAGCGCACGCTGACGCACCGCCGCTACCGACGCACGGCGCGGTACGCGTGAATCAACGCGCGGGTGCCGCGCCGATGCGCCGCCATTCGTCGTAGTCGGTGACGAGGCCCGCATCGTCGACCGCAATATCGGCCGCATACGTGCCGCTTTCGTAGCGGTACACGCGCTCCGCCGTACGCGTATAGCGCTGCTCGCCGCGCACGAATTCGAAATCCGGAAAGCGCAGCCACGCGGTGTGGATCACGGCCGCCTCGCCGACGGCCAATCCGAGCCGCCGGATCGGCAGCGTATTCGTCGACGGGCTGAAACCGAGATCGACGTCGGTCGCGCCCGCGAGCGCCGGTACGTCGACGCCGTCGATCGTCCAGCGCCTCGCGTCGCATGCGATATCCCACTGCCGCGGCGGCTGCGTGCCGCCCCACTGCGTGATGCGTGCCGAGCGCGTGAGCCAGTCGGCGCCGCATGCGATCGCGTATTCGATGCGTAGCGGCATGCCGTCGATCGCGCCTGCCAGCGTGCCCGACAGCTCGATGCCCGTGCGCGTCTCGGCGAGCCGGCACCATTCGGCGGTCTGCCAAGTCTGCACGTTCTGCCACGCAACGCAGTGCATGCGCATCGCGTCGTCCTGCTTCGTCATGTCGTCTCCTGTCGTTCGACGCGGGTGCGTCGTGCATGCCGGCGCGGACCGGCTTCGTCGTCGAGACAGATTTTCGCGCAGGACGGCGCCGAACACACGCGGCCTCGGCGATGAACGGCCGAATCGGCCTGTTCGGCAAACAGGCGCGGCGCAACACCGGGCAACGCAGGAAAAGCAGCGCCGCCCGCGCACATCGGCGCGAACGGCGGGCGAACCGGCAGGGTCGGCCGGTCGAGACAACCGCACCGGCCGTCGCGTGACGGCCGGTTACGAACGCCCGGCCTGCTCGAGCGCGCCGGCGCAGCTTTCCGGCTTCCACAGGAACGTGCGCGCGAGCCGGTCCTGGTCGAACAGTACCTTGTACTGGCACTGGATCGGGCCGCTTGCCGACGGCAGATGGAACAGGTAGTCCCATTCGCGCACGCCCATCAGCCCTTCCGAGAAATGCGGTGTGCCGAGCAGCTCGTACAGCTGAGCCTTGTTCATCCCGCTGCGTACACTGCGCAGGCTGTCGAGGTTCGGCCACGAACCGTCCTTCACGGTCGCATGGCTCACGTCGGGAAACACGGCCTGGTCGGTCGTGCCTTCCGGCGTGACGGTGCTGAGGCTGCCGCAGCCCGCGAGCGCGACGGCGAGACAGGCGGCGGCCGCCGTGCGGACGGCCCGGCCCGATACACGAGTGTGCTGGTTATGCATGGATCGTTGATTTCCAAGGTGAATGGCTTTCATGACGCGCGCTTACCACTGGTAGCCGACACCGACCGACCCGCCGACGTCGCCGCGCGACGTGCTGCTCGCGCTGCCCTTGACGACCCATTTGCCGTTGTCGGAGATGGTCGACAGGCCGAGCGCGACACCGCTCTCGCCGCGCCACGTGCCGCCTCCGAGCGCGACCATGCTGCGGCCCGGCAGGTACGCCTGCGGCAGCCCGGCCATCGCCATCGCGGCGGCAACGCCGGCGGACAGACGGCGGTCCATGTTCTGCAGGTCGTTGCGCACGCCGGCGATCTGGCCGCCGAGCCCGCGCTCCATGTCGCGCAACTGGTTGACGTTGACCGCATCGGTGCCGGCCGTGCCCGGCGCGACGTTGACGATCTGGCGCTCCTGACCGGCCGCGCCCACCGACACCGCGTTGTCGCGGCTGCCGTCCGAGCCGGCGCCCAGCGCGACCGCGTTGCTGCCCGACGCCTTCGCGCCGTTGCCGAGCGCCGTCGAATTGCTGCCCGTCGCGCTCGCCTGGTTGCCGATCGCCGTGCTGTTCGAGCCCGACGCCACCGCGCCCGCGCCGCCGGCCACCGAATTGCTGCCGCTGGCGGACGGTGCGACCGGCGTCTGGTCCTGGCTGACCTGGAACATGCCGCCCGCGCCCTTCTTGATATTGTTCACGTCGCCTTCGACGTTCGTCATGCGATCGCCGAGCTTGTCGATCTGGTCACCGACGTGCACGACGTCGCCCGCGACCTTCTGCACCTGCTGGTCGGTATAGTCGTTCGCCGCCTTCACCGCGCCGTCGAGCTGGCGCACGTTCACCGCGTCGGTCGCCTCGCGGCCGTCGGCCACGTTGCTAATCGTGCGCTCCGCGCCGGGCGCGCCCACCGACACCGTGCCGGACGTCGTGTTGTCCGCGCCGGAATACTTGCCCGTGTATTGCTCCGCACCGCGATCGGCCACCGAGCCCGCGCCCAGCGCGACGTCGCCGTCCTTGCTCGCTACCGCGCCGTTGCCGACCGCGACCGTGTTCGCTCCGTTGGCCACCGCCGCCGGCCCCATCGCCGTGCTGCCGGCGCCGTTCGCCTGCGAATCGGGCAGCGGCGTCGCGCTGCCGCCGTTCGCGTGGAAGTACTTGATGCCGCCGCCGTTCGCGATGGTGTCGATCTGGTCGCCGAGGCGCGTCACGTTCTGGTTCGTCTCGTACAGCTGCGAACCGTTGACCGCGTCCGTGCTGGTCGCCGACAGCTCGCCGGCCGCGACGTTCGTGATCGTCGTCGGCGCGCCGCCCGGGTTCATCGTCACGTGCGTGTAGTCGATCGTGCCGTCCGGGTTGCGGTCGTACTTCACTGCGCCGGCATCCAGGTCGCTGACGTTCGCTTCCACCGACTTCAGCTGGCTCACGTTCACCGCGTCGGTATCGCCCGAGCCGGCCGCGACGTTCGTGATCCGGCGTTCGGCGCCGGCACTGCCGACGCTCACTTCGCCGACCGGGCTCGTGCCCGCGAGCGGGCCGCTGCCCGGGTTGTATGCGGCGTTGCCGAGCGTGCTGCCATCGGCGATCGCATGCGCACCGAGCGCCACGCTGCCGGCGTGCGAGGCCGTCGCTTCGCGGCCCAGCGCCAGTGCGTCGGCGGCGCTCGCCGTTGCGCTGTAGCCCACCGCCGTACTGCCCGGGGCTTGTGCGAACGCATCGGTCTGCGGAAGCCCCGCTTCGTTCGTGCGCGCATAACGAATCCCCATCCCGTTCTGATCCGTGTACGCCTGGCTCGTGTCGCCCGCGATGTTCGTAACCGTGTCGCCCAGCTTCGTCACGTTCTGGTTCGTTTCGTTGAGCTGCGAACCGTTCACCGCGTCCGTGCTGTTCGCCGACACGTCACCCTGCGCGACGTTCGTGATCTTCGTGCCACCCGTCTTGCCGCCGTCGGTCGATGCCGGGCCTTCCAGCGTGATCTGCGTCTTCGGATCGCCCGGATTGCCGTCGTACTTCACCGCGCGGTCGCTCACGTCGCCGACGCTCGATTCCAGCGCCTTGAGCTGGCTCACGTTCACTGCGTCGGTATCGCCCGAGCCCGCCGCGACATTGGTGATCCGGCGTTCGGCGCCACTGCTGCCCACGCTCACTTCGCCCACCGGGCTCGTGCCGGCAATCGTGCCGCTGCCCGGGTTGTATGCGGCGTTGCCGAGCGTGCTGCCGTCGGCAACCGCATGCGCACCGAGCGCCACGCTGCCGGCGTGCGAGGCCGTCGTTTCGCGGCCCAGCGCCAATGCGTCGGCGGCGCTCGCCGTTGCGCTGTAGCCGACCGCCGTACTGCCCGGCGCCTGCGCGAACGCATCGGTTTGCGGAAGCCCCGCTTCGTTCGTCCGCGCATAGCGGATACCCATCCCGTTCTGATCCGTGTACGCCTGGCTCGTATCGCCCGCGATGTTCGTGATCGTGTCGCCCAGCTTCGTCACGTTCTGGTTCGTTTCGTTCAGCTGCGAACCGTTCACGGCATCCGTGCTATTGGCCGACACGTCGCCCTGTGCCACGTTCGTGATCTTCGTGCCGCCGGTCTTGCCGCCGTCAGTCGAAACCGGGCCTTCCAGCGTGATCTGCGTCTTCGGATCGCCCGGGTTGCCGTCGTACTTCACCGCGCGATCGGCCGTCTCCTGGATCTTCTGGTTCGTATCGTTGAGCTGCGAACCGTTCACCGCATCCGTGCTCGTCGACGACACATCGCCCGGCGCCACGTTCGTGATCTTCTGGCCTGCCATGTCGAGGCCCGAACCCGACAGCACCGGACCGCCGTTGTCGATCCCCACGCTCGTGAACGTCGGCGTGTCGCTCGTCGCGATCGAGATCTTCTGGCCGTCCTGCGTCAGCGCGATGTTCTTCCCGCCGTCGATCGTCATCGTGTCGCCCGGCTTCACCGCCGTCACCGACGTGCCGCTCGCGTTGCCGCTCGTCGTCACATTCCAGCCTTCGTTCAATGCGTTGATCGCGTCGCTGATCGTCGTCTGCTGGCCGCCCGCGATGTTGTACGTCGGGCCCGTGACCTTGCCCGTCGCCGGATCGTACGACGCACCGCCGCCGATCACCGATGCGGTGCTGTCGCCGAGGTTGTTCACGGTCTGGTTCGTCTGGTTCAGTTGCGAACCGTTCACCGCGTCGGTGCTCGTCGACGACACATTGCCCGACGCGACGTTCGTGACCTTTTGTCCCGCCATGTCGAGGCCCGAACCCGACAGCACCGGGCCGCCGTTATCGATCCCCACGCTCGTGAACGTCGGCGTGTCGCTCGTCGCGATCGAGATCGTCGAACCGTTCTGCGTCAGCGCGATGTTCTTGCCGCCGTCGACCGTCATCGTCGCGCCCGGTTTGACCGCCGTCACCGACGTGCCGCTCGCGTTGCCGCTCGTCGTCACGTTCCAGCCTTCGTTCAATGCGTTGATCGCGTCGCCGACCGACGTCTGCTGGCCGCCCGCGATATTGAAGGTCGGTGCGGACACGTTGCCGGTCGCCGGATCGTACGACGCGCCGCCGCCGATCGCCGCGGCCGTCGTGTTGCCGAGGTTGTTCACGTTCGTGCCGAGCGACTTGAGCTGGCTCACGTTCACCGCGTCGGTATCGATCGAGCCGGCCGCGACGTTCGTGATCCGACGTTCGGCACCGGCGCTGCCCACGCTGACCTCGCCCACCGGGCTCGTGCCGGCAACCGTGCCGCTGCCCGGGTTGTACCCCGCATTGCCGAGCGTCGAGCCATCCGCCACCGCGTTCGCACCGAGCGCGACGCTGCCCGCATGCGACGCCTTCGCGTTCGAGCCGAATGCAATCGCGTTCTGCGCAGTCGACTGCGCGGTATCGCCGAGCGCGAGCGCACCGGCCGCGGCCGCCGACG
>NZ_JAAGPE010000421.1:0-6411 GCF_017104605.1 Burkholderia sp. Ac-20384
GCACCGCCTCCACCTTGAATTCCTGCGTGTATTGCCTTCTCGGCACCACGTTCTCTGCCATTCTGTTCTCCATACAGTCAAAAAGTTATCAAACTTCTTGCTGTACGTGGAATCGAGACAGGGTCAACCAGCGCAGCCGAAACGCTATAGCCGGCCAGTGCCTGGAGACCGCGTCCAGATGGACACGATGAAGATCGCGCGAGGTGCGTACCAGTACACCGCGATTGACGACTGCTCACGCTTCCGCGTACTGGCGCTCTACCCACGCAGAAATGCCCGAAATACGCTGTTCTTTCTTGATCGCGTCATCGAGGAGATGCCGTTCCCGATCCAGCGTATCCAGACCGACCGCGGCGGCGAGTTCTTCGCTGAGTCAGTGCAACGGCGCTTGATGAGCGAGTGCATCAAATTCCGACCGATTCCGCCACGCTCGCCACATCTCAACGGCAAAGTCGAGCGTTCGCAGCTCACCGACCTTAACGAATTCTGGTCGCATCACCCACCGGCCGAGGACGGGATCGGCCATCGAATTGAGGAGTGGCAGTTCAACTACAACTGGCGGCGCCCGCACGGCTCGCTTGGTGGCAAGACGCCCGTCGATCGTATCGCAGAGTTAAGCGAAATCACGCCTCTGACGGAGGAGGTGGGAAGTGCCTTCGACGAAACGAAAGAGCGAATTCGGCACCGCGAATGGCGCGTCGACAAAACTCTCGCCGAACATCACCGGCGCGTGTTGGAGCTCGCGTCTCCTAACAGCGCCGCAAGCTCCAACACGCCACGAAAACGACGCCCTAAAAAGTGAAACGATGTCCGTGAATCGCACAGCAAAAGCGATCGCAACACAGACCATACAGCGAATACTCACCGCCTCCTGCGTTCTCTCAAAAAGCGCACCACGCCATACTCCGCCATGCCTCAACACTAATCTTCAAAACTAGCATGCGATGTCCGCAACCGCAGACCATGCTCCGCCCGAAGCGCGTTCTCAGACGTCGCCCGACCACTAAACTCGCCCAAGCCTATCGCACGCGCCTCCTCTCGTCCCCGCGGACTATCCAGATCCTGCCGATCACCCACCGGAACTTCCGCATTACCCTTCATAAATCTCTTCGCATGAATGAGTTCATGTCCTAAAACAAAAGGCTCCCCACCCGTCCCCGGACGAAAGGCAGCTACGCCATTTTCGTCGACATCGACTTTATCCAGCGGGTTCCACATAATCACCGCGCTTGATCCATCCCCCCTCACACCACCATATTTCCGCGCGAATTGCCCTGCCAACGCAACATTCTCCGATATCGTCTTTGGTTTAAGCTTCTCGACCTGATTTGGATCCAACGCCGGCAACGCCCTGGAATGCAATTCAGACCTTCGAATCAAAACTCGTTTTCCGGTTTTTCCTGAAACTTCTGCCAAATCTTCAAGCAAGCGACCACCCGACGGCTTCGAACCGATCTCCCCAAGGGTTCGCTCAACCAATCGACCAAACTCCTCATCATTATCTTCATACATAACATCGATTGCAGCACGCCCAGACGACGAAATCTTCATTATCTATCTAATATGCACCATGTAAAACGCAAATCTTAACAAGAAATGTTTCATCAAAAATCAAAAGTACGAAAAACTCACCGGAGAAACGAAAATATAGGAAGCTATCGCAGACAGTTGACCAAGCTATACGCCAAAACCATCCCGACCTACGCATCAAAAAGGCAACAAAGACTGCACTGCGCTACGTCCCTGGTCGGGAGAAAGATGCGCATACCGCTCCGTCACAGCTATAGATGAATGACCCAGCAAATCGCGCACAACATACAAGGAAACCCCGCTCATCACAAGCCACGATGCAAACGTATGTCGCAGATCATGAATACGAAAATCTGAAATACCAACCCTTTCGCACGCAGCACGAAAGCCCTTCTGTAATCCTAGAACCGGCGCCTCAATACTGTCGAAAAAACCCACGGCGACCCCGCACAGAATCTCTCTACTCATTCACGTTGAGCCCGTAGGGCCGACAAAGCGACATCATTCAAAGGCACCAACCGGCGCTTACGGTTTTTTGTATGCACGCCATCCAACCGAAAACATGCCCGCTCGAAATCAACCCGCGACCGGTCCAAACGAAGCAACTCATTCTTGCAGCAACCGGTATTGAGCGCCAACCGAATAAAATTGGGAAGATGCGGTCGCCTAGCGCACCGGCCAGCCTCAAGCACCAGCGCCGATGCCTCATCGCGATTGATCCATCGAACCCGCGATTCACCACTCGGCAAACCAAGACTCTGAGCCGGATTTCCGAGATCAGGCCGATCGTGCTCGAGACGCACAAAATTGACGGCAGCAAAAAAAATTTCAGCTCACGCCTGATAGTTGATTCCTTAACGCCGTCTGCCAGCCGCAACGTGACATAGCCTCTTACGTCGGCTCGTTTCAAATCAAGCAAACTCCGCCCACCGAAATGAGGCTGAAGCTGCTTCAGCGAGTATAGATCACGCACCTTACTGCGATGAGTCTTGGCCGCCAAATAGATGCCCACCACCTCCTCAAAAACCATGGATGACGCCCCACACGCAGGTTGAACTACGCAATTATCGCTAGACAACAAAGAAGTCTTCATTGTGAATATATAGCGACAACTAAGCCAGCGTTCCCCGTTTCGATTCAGAACGCGCAAACCCCATAGCTCCAACAATCCACACGCTGCCGCGCGTCGCACTTTGCAATGACAGTCGTTCCATGAAACACTGTCGCCGTAGGCCCTGTTTCAGCCCTCACCCTCCGTATTGCCCGTCGCCATCCAGAACACCGCGATGCCTCGGTTCCAGAACAACTGAGCCCCGCCGAAATCCGCACCATTGGCATCGACGCACGCGTACGCCGCCGCAACAGCCTCGCCACGCGACGATTCCGCCCCCAGGTGCGCATACGCCGTCACCTCCGGCAGCACAATGCCCTTGCTGGTCCAATACCGTTTCTTGTTGAACCCGGCGTCATGCGCCCCCTTACCCACGTACTTGGCGATGTACGTCGCGATCCGATGACGCATCGCCCGACCCTTGCCACCCACCTTGCGGAACAGGCACGACGCCCGGCCGATACTGTTGTTCACCGTGCCGTCCTTCGCAATCACCGACAGCCAGATCGAGCGCAGCAGCTTCCAGTTCTGACGCCCATGGACGGCCACGTGAATATGCCACGCGCCGCGCTCCTGCCGCTCCAGCACCGCCACGTAATGGAAATCCTGCAGCTTGTTCAACCGGCGCCGGAACGCATCCCACCACCGCGCCCACACCTCGATGCGCGTCTCATTCAACCTGGTAGAAAGCGTCAGCATCCGGTCAGCGCGGATTTGCTTGCAGCGCTTACGAATCATCCGCTTCGACCGCTCAATCGACGTACGAAGCGACTTGTCAGCCTTCGTCGTAACGTCGTCCTCGCCCTCATTCATCTCCCGCTTGCCGCGCGCAACACGCGGGCGCAGCCGCAGCTCGTTTAAGCGCCACTGCACGGCCACACTGAACGCCACGACCTCTTGCTGGCCGTCATCGAAGCGTTGCGTGCGCACAACGTACTCATCGCTAAACGGCGTTTGGAACAGACGCGATTCGTGCTCTCCAATGCCTGCATCCACGTTGGATACCTCGTATATCCGATGTTGATCACTGCCCGGGATCGCTGCGAACGATCGCCGGGTTTTCTTTTTGCATTTCGACGCGAACTTCCGTCCAATCTCGCGAAGCAACGAGCCAGTACGCCATCGAGCCGCTGCTATATTCGCCGGGCTGTGAGAGCAGCGCGGCTGGCGTACTGGCTCCCCCGGCGTCAGCGGCCAACATTCAAGCCCCGAAATCCACTCGGATAACGGGGCTTCTTTTTGGTTCATCGCGGATTACCGGGGAACGCGGCGCGGATCTTGAGGAAGAAGTATTCCTCGTCGCGATACCCGTAGGCCCGACGCTTAATGACCTTGATGGTGTTGTTGATGCCTTCGACGACGCTGGTATTGAGCGGATGGCGGCAGCGGGCGAGGATTCCGTGCCAGTAACCCTGCAGGCGCTGCGCGAACAGTTGCAGCGCGGCAATCCCGCTTTGCCGGGCCTGCTCGATCCAGTGTTCCCAGGCCTTTTCCGCCCAGGCAGGCTTTCGGTAGAATCAGAGCCGTTTGAGTTCGTCGCGTAGCACGTAGGCGCACAACAAGGGCTGATTCGCTGCCAGCAGTGCCTTCAGATGCACGGACTGCTCGGGCTTCAGGTTGTGGCGGTTGCGCAGCAGCAGCCAGCGACTGGATTTCAATACCTTGCGGGCCGGCCGGTCATGGCGCAACTGATTGGCCTGATCGGAGGTATCCGGAATTTCGTGTGTGAGGCGGGTTGAGATTCAGACTCCAATGCTGAATCGTTCCGGGTAAAGCAGCGCGAACTGTGTCATGGCGCTCTTCCAATCGTGCCGGGAACCGGTCCACTTGACCACGACGTTGCGCAGCGCCAGCCAGATCAGTTTGAGCGCGGCCTCGTCCGATAGGAAGTGGCCCCGCGCCTTGATGATCTTCCGAAGCTGCATGTGCAACGACTCGATCGCGTTGGTCGTATATACAATTTTCCGGATGTCAGGCGCGAAGGCGTAGAACGGAATCACCTGATCCCAGGCCCGGCGCCAGAGGGCGGCAATCGGTGGGTATTTCCTACCCCACGGGCTCGTATCGAACGCATCCAGCGCCACGGCGGCCGCTTCGACCGACGGTGCCCGATAGATTTCCTTGAGCGCGGCTGCGACCGATTTCCGGTCTTTCCAGCTGGCGAAGTCCAGCGAGTTCCGGATCAGATGCACGATGCAGGTCTGCACCGTCGTGTCCGGGAACACCGTGTTGATCGCTTCCGGGAAGCCCTTCAGGCCGTCGACCACGGCGATCAGGATGTCCTGCACGCCGCGCAGCTTCAGGTCGTTCACCACCCGCAGCCAGAACTTGGCCCCTTCGGTCTGTTCGATCCAAAGGCCCAGCACGTCACGTGTGCCGTCGCGGCGCACGCCCAGTGCCAGGTAGATCGCCTTATTGCGCACCACGCCTTCGTCGCGGATCTTGACTCGCAAGGCATCGAAGAACACGACCGGGTACATCGGCTCGAGCGGCCGCTGCTGCCATTCACGCACTTCGTCGATCACCGCGTCAGTGACGGTGCTGATGAAGTCCGGCGATACCTCGATGCCATACATCTCCAGCAGGAAGCCCTGAATCTCCCGCACGCTCATGCCGCGGGCGTACATCGCGATGATCTTGTCGTCGAAGCCGGTGAAGCGTCGCTCGCCCTTGGCGATCAACACCGGATCGAAGGTGCCTTCGCGGTCGCGCGGAATCTCGACGTCGAGCAAGTCGTCGTCGGTTGCAACGCGTTTGCGGCTGGTGCCGTTGCGATGGTTCGTGCGGCCGCCCGGTTTGGCTTCACCCTTCTCGCAGCCAAGGTGGTGGGTCAGTTCGCCGCCCAGCGCGCGCTCGAAGATCGCCTTCTTGAGCGCCGCGAGCTGCTCGTTGATCGTTGCCCGATCCAGCGTTCCGGGCACCAGTTGCTTGATGAGTTCCGGGTCCAGGTTCAAGCCCTTGCCCGGCTCAATCGTCACTTCTTCCTTGCGTTTGCGTGGCATAAAGTGGCTCCTTGGCCACCAGTTTATGCCTCACACACAAAGGTTCGGATAGGCTCGCTCTTCGGGGCGGGCCGAATCGGCCCGATCGGAGCACTGGCGGGCGAATTCCGCCGGTGTCATCCACTGCAGCGCAGAGTGAGGGCGCGCCTCGTTATCGTACTCGCGCCAGACTTCGATTTTGCGTCTGGCGTCCTCATTAAAGAAGTGCATCACCTACTTGCGGGCTCTTATCACGAGCAGCGCGCTTCGCTGAACCTGTTGAAATTTCTGGCTAACGACCTTCAGATCAGCATGGTTCTGGTCGGCACCCGCGACGCGGTGCTGGCGCTTCAAACCGATACCCAGATGATTAGTCGGTATGTGCCGTTCGAGATACCACGGTGGCGGGAGAGCGATGGTCTACGGCGGCTTCTCGCGGCCATCGAACGCGTGCTGCCACCGCACAAGCCATCGGATCTCGCACGACGCGAGATCATTCAGTTTGTTCTGAGCGCGAGCGGCGGACTGACCGGCGAGATATCCACGCTGCTGAACAATGCCGTCGAGCTATCAATTCGCAACGGCGTCGAATTTATCGGCATTAGGCATCTCGAGCATGTCTGCCGAGTCGGGCAGTAACGTCATCCCATGGCCGATTGCCCCTAGCAGGCTGTTGAAAAACGCCTCGTCTTGATCACGAGGTCGCTGCGCAAAAGGATTTTGTATGCGATTGGCTGCTGAGTTGGCGACGGATCGTCGAAGCTGGACCGCTCGCGAGCGGTCCAGTCG
>NZ_JAAGPE010000422.1:0-240 GCF_017104605.1 Burkholderia sp. Ac-20384
GACAGAGACGGAAGTGTAGAAGTGGAGGTGAGTTGTGAGAGAGAGGGGACGAAGAGTGGGTATAGTGTGACAGAGAGGGAGGGTAGTGAATGGGATATGGACGAGTGGGGGGAATGCGAGAGAAGGTGCGGAGTGAGGAGCAAGAGAGGAGGGATTAATGGAGGCGTGGAAGTCGAGGGAATGAGTTATGAATAAGGAGAACGGGAAGAAGAGAGTGTAAGTTTTTTTTTTTTAAGGATG
>NZ_JAAGPE010000423.1:0-5808 GCF_017104605.1 Burkholderia sp. Ac-20384
CGCCGCGCTCGTCGACCTGCAGGTCGATGCGATCGGCGCCGACGCGGCGCTGTGGGGCGCGCTCTTCGCGCTGGAGCGGCAGGTGTCGCCGCTCACCGCCTACCGCCGGCATTACGACGCGTACGTCGCGCTGTGGCGCGACGCGCTCGCGCACGCGGCCGATCCGCCGCCGGCCGCACGGCTCGACGGGCTTGCGCGGATGGCGCACACGATCTGCTACGGCGGGCTTTCGCAGGCGTTGCTGACGCTCGGGCCCGCGTTCGACATCGCCGCGCTGCGCGGCGAGCTGCGGGCGGTGCTGCTCGCCTATCTGGCGGCGGCCGGTCGGTAATCCCCTAGGGGAAATGCCTGATTCGCATGTCGCGCCGGCAGGCTAGCCTTGCCGTTACGCGCGCTTCTCCAGGAGCCATGAGAAAAATGCATGGCCCCCATGACGAACTTTCGATTGTCCACCGATATTGGCTCGGGCTAAATCGTGCGGCAGATGCAGGCCGTGCGCGTCGCGCGCGGCCGCCCGAAGGACATCAGAAGGAGGAGTCATGCGAAGCGCGACCGCGCCCCGTTCGAAACTGCCCGACGTCGGGACGACGATCTTCACGGTGATCGGCCAACTGGCTGCTCAGCACGATGCGTTGAACCTGTCGCAGGGTGCGCCGAATTTCGCGCCCGATCCGTCGCTCGTCGAAGGCGTCGCGCGCGCGATGCGCGACGGGCACAACCAGTACGCGCCGATGGCCGGCGTCATGGCGCTGCGCGAGCGGCTCGCCGAAAAGACCGAGGCGCTGTACGGCACGCACTACGACCCGGCCACCGAGATCACGGTGATCGCCAGCGCGAGCGAAGGGCTCTACGCGGCGATCAGCGCGCTCGTGCACCCGGGCGACGAGGTGATCTACTTCGAGCCGTCGTTCGACAGCTACGCGCCGATCGTGCGGCTGCAGGGCGCGACGCCGGTGGCGATCAAGCTGTCGCCCGAGCATTTCCGCGTGAACTGGGACGAAGTCGCCGCGGCGATCAACCCGCGCACGCGGATGATCATCGTCAACACGCCGCACAACCCGACCGCGACCGTGTTTTCGGCCGACGATCTCGAACGGCTCGCGCAGCTCACGCGCGATACCGGCATCGTGATCCTGTCGGACGAGGTCTACGAGCACGTCGTGTTCGACGGCGCGCAGCACCAGAGCATGGCGCGCCATCGCGAGCTGGCCGAGCGCAGCGTGATCGTGTCGTCGTTCGGCAAGTCGTTCCACGTGACGGGCTGGCGGGTCGGCCATTGCGTCGCGCCGGCCGAGCTGATGGACGAGATCCGCAAGGTGCACCAGTTCATGGTGTTCGCGGCCGACACGCCGATGCAGGTCGCGTTCGCGGAGATCCTCGCGCGGCCGGACAGCTATCTCGGCCTGTCCGCGTTCTACCAGGCCAAGCGCGACCTGCTCGCGCGCGAGCTGGCCGATTCGCGTTTCGAGCTGCTGCCGAGCGAAGGCTCGTTCTTCATGCTCGCGCGCTTCCGCCACTTCTCGGACGAAAGCGACAGCGATTTCGTGCTGCGCCTGATCCGCGACGCGCGCGTCGCGACGATTCCGCTGTCGGCGTTCTACACCGACGGCACCGACGCCGGCGTGATCCGGCTCAGTTTTTCGAAGGACGACGCGACGCTGGTCGAAGGCGCGCGGCGGCTGCGTTCGCTGTAAAGCCCGTACGTAAACCGGCGACGGGAGCGTCGCATCGACCAGACACAGGAGATCACGATGAAGCACACGGCCACCCTGAAACTCGCGTTCGCACTCGCGTGCGCAATCGGCTCGGGCGCGGCGCTCGCCGATGCGCAGACGCTGCGCTTCGGCCTCGAGGCGCAATACCCGCCGTTCGAATCGAAAGCGCCGAACGGCGACCTGCAGGGCTTCGACATCGACGTCGGCAATGCGGTCTGCAAGACGGCGCAGCTGTCGTGCAAATGGGTCGAGACGTCGTTCGACGGCCTGATTCCCGCACTGCAGGGCCGCAAGTTCGACGCGATCAATTCGGCGATGAACGCGACCGAGCAGCGGCGCCAGGCGATCGATTTCACGACGATCATCTATCGTGTGCCGACCCAGCTGATCGCGCGTACCGGCAGCGGCCTGCTGCCGACGCCGGAATCGCTGAAGGGCAAGCGTGTCGGCGTGCTGCAGGCGTCGATCCAGGAAACCTTCGCGAAGGCGCACTGGGAGCCGGCCGGCGTCGCGGTCGTCGCGTACCAGGACCAGAACCAGGCGTACGCGGACCTCGTGTCCGGCCGTCTCGACGCGACGCTCGTGCTCGCACCGTCCGGCCAGCGCGGCTTCCTGTCGCGCCCGGACGGCAAGGGCTTCTCGTTCGTCGGCCAGCCCGTGCACGACGACAAGATCCTCGGCAGCGGCATCGCGTTCGGGCTGCGCAAAGGCGACGGCGCGCTGAAGGCGAAACTCGATGCGGCGATCGACAAGCTGAAGGCGGACGGCACGGTGAAGTCGCTCGGCCTGAAGTATTTCGGCGATATCGACATCTCGGCGAAGTAAGCGGAACCGCACGCGATGCAGAACCGGAACACGACCGCCGCGGGTGGCGAACAGGGAGACGCATCGCTGTCGGGCGACGCGATCGACGTCGTGCTCGTCGCGGAACTGGGCGATGCGCTCGTCACGCGTTCGGCCGACATCGATCCGCGTTATTTCACCGCGTACAACGAGCCGGCCGGCGTGCGGCCGCGCGCGCTGGTGCGCCCGCGCAGCGTCGACGACGTGTCGCGCACGCTCGCGTTGTGCACGCGACTCGGCCAGCCGGTCGTGCCGCAGGGCGGCCTGACGGGGCTCGCGCGCGGCGCGGTCGCGCTCGGCGGCGAGGTCGTGTTGTCGATGGAACGCTTCGCGGGCATCGAGGCGCTCGACGTGGCGGCCGGCACGATGACCGTGCGCGCCGGGACGCCGCTGCAGACGGTGCAGGAAGCCGCGGAAGCGGCGGGTTTCACGTTCGGCGTCGATCTCGGCGCACGCGGCTCATGCCAGATCGGCGGGATGCTCGCGACCAACGCGGGCGGCACGCGCGCGATCCGCTACGGGATGATGCGCGAGCAGGTGCTCGGGCTCGAGGCCGTGCTCGCGGACGGCACGGTCGTGTCGTCGATGAACCGGATGCTGAAGAACAACGCGGGCTACGACCTGAAGCAGCTGTTCATCGGCAGCGAGGGGACACTCGGCGTCGTCACGCGGGCGGTGCTGCGGCTGCATCCGTTGCTCGCTGCGCCGGCCACGGCGCTCTGCCGCGTGCGCGACTACGACGCGGTGGTCGCACTGTGGAACCGCGTGCGCACGCTGCCGGAGGTCGTCAGTTTCGAGGCGATGTGGCCGGCGTTCTACGACTACGTCGCGCGTCACACGCCGGGCGTTGCGGCGCCGTTTGTCGGCGACGAGGGCTTCGCGATCCTGATCGAATGCGCGACGAGCGCACCGGGCGGCGACGCGCACCAGGCACTGGAAAACGGTCTCGCGGCGGGGTTCGACGCAGGGCTCGTGGAGGATGCGGTGCTCGCGACGTCGGAGCGGCAGGCGCGCGACTTGTGGACGCTGCGCGAAGGCCTCGCGATCGACGCGCTGCCGCATCTCGTCAACTTCGACGTGAGCCTGCCGACGGGCGAACTCGGCGCGTTCGCCGAGCGCTGCGAGGCGGCGTTGCGTTCACGCTGGCCGGATGTCACGTGCCTGTTCTTCGGCCATGTCGGCGACGGCAACGTGCATATCGGCGTGTCGCTGGCCGGGATGACCGATGCGGACCTCGATGCGCTCGATCACTGCGTGTACGCGGTGGTGCGTGACATGGGCGGCTCGGTGTCGGCCGAGCACGGGATCGGCGTGCTCAAGCGTCCCTATCTCGCGCATACGCGCAGCGACGCGGAAATCGGATTGATGCGACGCCTGAAGGCCGCGCTGGATCCGCTCGGCATCCTGAATCCCGGCAAGGTGCTTTGATCGCGGCGATGCGCGTTGCCTGCGGGAGTTGGCCTGCGTGACGCGTCAGCCGTCCACCCAGCGCAGCGCGCCGATCTTGATGTGTTCGACGACGCTGCGCGCCCACTCGAGTTCGGCATTGAGCAGCACGAGCGCATGCTCGTTCTGCAGCAGGAACAGGCGCGGCACCTGGTCGGCCTGCGCGGTGGCGCGCAGCGTTTCAAGGCGCGCGCGCTCGGCATCGAGCCGGGCGATCCGAAGCTCGAGCTGGTGGCGTGCGTCTTCGGCGTCGAGCAGCGGCAGGAACGCGAGACCGGCGCCGAACGCCGGAAATTCACGCGCGGGTTCCGCGAGCAGGGCATGCAGCCACGCCTGCCCGGCCGTGTGCCCTGCCTCGGTCAGCGCATACAGCGTGCGCTCCGGAAACGCGCCGTCGCGCTCGGTGTCGTGCACGGCGATCATCCCGTCGCGCAGCAGCCGGTCGATCGTCTGGTAGAGGCTCGTGCGCTGGCGCACGTTGACGACTTCGTCGTACCCGCGAGCCTTCAGTTGCTGCAGCATCCCGTACGGATGCATCGGCGTTTCGGTCAGCGTCGCGAGGACGGCCAGCGCGAGCGGGGACGGGCGACTGGTGGACATGAATAGTTATTTAATATCTAGTAAGAATATAACTATTCTCAACCAGACCATCATATTTCACAAGGGTTTCAGCCGAGGTGCGAGCGCTTCGCGGCCGGGGCGACGGTTTCCATCGTCGCGAGACCGTGCACGATGCCGCAATCCTCGACCGAATGCTCGCCGACGCACTGGCGGCGCAATTCGGTGAGCTGGTCGCGCAGATGCGTGAGTTCCGCGAGGCGCGCGTCGACGTGCCCGATGTGTTCGTCGAGCAGCGAATTGATCGAATCGCAGGGATCGGCCGGCGTGTCGGTGAGCTGCAGCAGCGCGCGGATTTCATCGTGCGCCATGTCGAGCGCGCGGCAGTTGCGGATGAAGCGCAGCCGTTCGACGTGCACGTCGGTGTAGTTGCGGTAGTTTGAGTCGGTGCGCTCCGCATCCGGCATCAGACCCTCTTTCTCGTAGAAACGGATCGTCTCGGGTGTGCAGCGGGCCGCTTTGGCCAGTTCGCCGATCTTCATGACCTTTCTCCCGTGTAAGGGTTGACCTTGTAGTGGCTTCAGGGTGTTAACTCTACACCGTTAGCCATTGAGGAGGTTGTCATGACCGACGCCCAGCGTACCCACGACCCACGACACCGTCATGCCGGCGGCGCCGCTCCGCGCTGCGCCGACGCGCACGATACGGATACGGCCACCGTCGCCGATGCGGCGCCGGCGGCCGGCGAGCACGCGCACGGCAAGGCTGCCTCGCGCGGCCACGACCACGACCATGATCACGATCACGGCCATGCACACGACGATACGCATGTGCACGGTGCATCGTGTTCGCATGGGCATGCCGAGCATGGCGATGCCGGCCACGATCACGATCATGCACACGACGACAAGCATGTGCATGGCACGGCGTGCTCGCATGATCACGCAGCGCATGACCATGCCGGTCACGACCACGACCACGACCACGACCACGACCACGCGGCCGGCGATTGCTGCGCGCCTGCCGCGCTGACGCTCGCGCCGCTGCCGGTCGCGCAGGCGACCGCGTCGGGCCACGTGCGCTCCGCGTTCCGGATCATGCAGATGGACTGCCCGACCGAGGAAACGCTGATCCGCAAGAAGCTCGGCGGGATGAGTGAAGTGTCGGCGCTCGAATTCAACCTGATGCAGCGGATGCTGACCGTCGAGCACGTGCCGGGCGCCCAGCCCGCGATCAAAAGCGCAAT
>NZ_JAAGPE010000424.1:0-6265 GCF_017104605.1 Burkholderia sp. Ac-20384
GACGCAGGGTGGCGCGGCGCTGGCGAAGGCCGCCGTTGGTCAAGGCATGGGCATGGCGCAGCAGGCGCTGGTCGGCATGCTGCCGGCCGGCGCGTCGAATGCACTGGGTGCGGCGAAAACGGTCGCGGGATTGGCGAGCTCGGCGTCGCAGGGCGGTGCTGCCCTTGCGAAGGCAGTGGCAGGCCAGGGCCTCGGTATCGCGCAGCAGGCTGCGGCCAACATGCTGCCGGCGGGGGCGCAGTCGGCGCTGTCGCACGCGGGCCAGTTGAGTGCCGCCGCGCAGCAGGTCAGCGGTCTCGCGCAGACGGCGCGTAGCGCCGCCGCCGCGCTGAAAATGAGCTGAGCGTCGCCCCTTTAAATACTCGAGAACAGAATAATCATGACCGCTGCGGGCGTCCTTCAACCCAAACCTACCGATGTGTTCGTGTCTCCGATCATGAAGATCACGGAGGCCGACGTACAAGCCGGCATCGATGTATTCGACAAGTGGCTGATCAAGGTCAGCGGCGGCGTGGTCAACGTCGGCCGGCTGAAGACTGTCGCGGAGAACGTGCCGGTTCTGGCCAATATCTTTGCGGCAGTCGATGCGGTGCTCGACATCAAGGCGATGATCGAGCATGGCGATAAACCGATCGACATGTTCGACTGGGTCAACCTCGGTCTCGATCTGATCGGGGTCGTGCCGTTGCCGCCGGCTACGGCTGAGCTTCGCCTGGGCGCTCGCCCGGTGTTGAAGCTCATTCGGCAAGAGATCGTCAAAAGTGGCAAGGCGGTGGGCGAGGCAGCGTTGCAGGTGCTGCGGGATTCGGTCATCTCCGCAATCGTCGCGAACGTGCAGGAGCGTTACGCGGGCGAGATCGAGAAATTCCTGAAGGTGATACGTGACGGGCTGAAGGAGCTGCTCGAGCACTGCGCCAAATTCATCGGCGATCTGATGAAGGCGATCGCCGACGTGTTCGCCCATGCGGCGGGGAAGAAGTACGAAGTCGGGCACAACGTGAAGTCGGCCGGGTCGCATCTGAAGGGTGTCGGGGAGGCTATCGTTGCGTACGACGGCAGGAAGATCCTCGACAATTTCGGCGGATTCCTCTCGGACATCCGCAAGGTCGAGGGGAAGGTCGTTATCAACACGGCGACCTCCGCCGCCGATCTGATCACCCCGAATTCGACGAAGAAGCTTCAGCTCTTCGCTGACGATATCTACAAGCGGATTCCGACGGTCCAGAAGTGCATTCGCGAGCTCGACGGGAACGATGCGGGCAAGATCGGGTGGATCATCACGATCGGTGAAGACGGCATGCGGAGCTGGCGCAAGAGCCATCCGAAGCCGCAGTCGGCGGGGATTCAGGAACACAAGACGGCGAAGGTCAAAGAGACGCGTCCGGAACATCGAATTGACGAGGTTCAAAAAACCACTGAAGCGCATCATCCGGGGCCGAATTGTTGCCCGACACATACCCCGGTGAAGACGCCACCTGCCGCCACCCTGAATTCAATCGGATTCGCGCTTGGCGACGAGCAAATCAATCACGAAGACTTCACGATCGACGGGCCGTTACCCATTGCCTGGGCGCGTACCTATCGATCGTTCTTCGACGCGAACGACGAGCAGGGCGAGCTCGGCGCACGCTGGATCACGCCGTATACGACGCGTTTTGATATTGCCGCGGAAAAGCTCGTCTATCACGATGCCGCCGGACGAAGTATCGAATACCCGCTGCTCGGTGTTGGAAGTGCGCATGACGATCTTTCCGAGGGACAGACGTTGTTGCGGCTGGACGAGCAGTGGCTGACGGTGACGCGCGGACATACGCTGCTCGAAGCGTACGAGCAGCACGGCAACGTGTTCCGTCTCGCATTCGTCAAGGACCGCGCCGGCAATCAGGTGACGCTCGACTACGATACCGAAGGGCGGTTGCATCGCCTGATTGCATCGCACGTTCAGGTTGCGTTCCGACATGACGTGCGGGGGCGGATCGTTGGCATTACGCATCATGACGCACAAGGCGAGTACGTCGGCACACTTGCGAGCTACGAGTACGACGACCAGAACGATCTGATCGGGGCGACGGACCGCTACGGCAATCGTCGCGAATATCGTTATCGACACCACCTCGTGACGCGATATACCGATCGCACCAGTCGCGGTGTGAACCTCGAGTGGAACGGTGACGGGCCGAAGGCAAAATGCTTCCGCGAATACGCCGATGACGGCAGCGATGAGGTGCGCCTCGCGTGGCATCCGGACTTCCGGATGGTCAGCGTGACCGACGCGCTCGGCAATGTCACGCACCACTACTACGACAGCAAGGGTTATTCGTTCCGTGTGATTCATCCGGACGGTAGCGAAGAGTGGATGTATCGGGACGCGAACGACAAACTCGTTCAGTACATCCATCGTGACGGTACCGTCGAGCAGATGGAATACGATGTGCGCGGCAACTTCGTCCGCCATCAACGTACCGACGGCAGCGTGGTCGAGATGGCGTACGACCAGAAGGACCAGCTCGTTCGCGTGACCGATCCACTTGGGCACCCGTGGCTGCGTGAATATGACGATGCGGGGAACATGGTGGCGGAGGTCGACCCGCTCGGCCACAAGACCGAATATGCGTACGACGGGCGAGGATTGCTTACCCGGATCAAGGATGCGAAGGGAGGCGCGAAAGCGCTGAAGTACGACGACGTCGGCCAGTTGACCGGTTATACCGACTGCTCGGGCAAGACGTCGCAGTGGGCGTATGACGCCCAGGGGCGCCTCTCGGAAGCGAAGGATGCAGCGGGTGGGGTAACTGCATACCGTTATGGCGCGAATGGCCAGTTGATCGAAGTCGTGTCGCCGGCGGGGCGCGAGCAGCTGAGCTACGACGCGGAAGGGCGTCTGCTGACCCATATTGATCCGCTGAACCGCAATACGCGTTACGGCTACGACGCGAGCGGGCGTATCAATATCCGCACCGATGCGTTGGGGCAATCGCTGTCATATCGCTATGACCGGCTCGGGCGGATCGTTGGGCTGACCAACCAGAATCACGCGAATTACTCGTTTCGCTATGACGTGGCAGGTCGAATGATCGAGGAGATCGATTTCGACGGGAAGGCCACGCGCTACTCGTATGACGAGGCGAGCAGCCGTCTCGAGTCGGTCGACGAGGCGGGACAGGTCATGACGATGTCCCACGATCGCGGTGGACGGCTCGATGGCCGTTCGGTCGGCGAAGAGGCGGAGCGTTTTGCATACGATCCGCTGGGACGATTGATCGAAGCCAGCAATCGATATAGCCGCGTTCAACGGTTCTTCGACCCGGCCGGTAATCTGGTGCGCGAGCATCACGCTTACGACCTCTTCGGTTCGAGCCGGAGTTTCGTATGGCATCACCGGTACGACGAAATCGGTAACCGGATCGGAACGGTCCGGCCGGACGGCCATGCTGTCGACTGGCTCACGTACGGCTCGGGACACGTCCACGGGTTGATGCTCGACGGCAAGGAACTCGTTCAGATCGAGCGGGACGATCTGCATCGGGAAACGTTGCGCACCCTGCCGAGCAAGATCGATCAACGCACTGCATACGATCGTGCCGGGAGGTTGGCGCAACGCACGGTACAGCGTGCGAATGCACCCGCGCCGCTTGCGGAGCGTCGGTATCGTTACGACGCGGCCGGCCAACTCGTGCAGATTGAAGACAATCGCAGAGGTTTGACGGACTATCGTTACGATCCGGTCGGACGGTTGCTCGAGTCGATCGGACCGGCGGGCAAGGAGCGGTTCGCGTTCGATCCGGCGAGCAATATCATCGACCCGGTACGTGTTGAAGCGCCTCGCACGGAGAGCCGGCTGAGTCCGGTACGTGCTATGGAGAGTACGTTGCCTGCGGAAGTGCCCAAGGTGTTGGGCAACTTGTTGAAGCAATATGCGGGGGAGCATTTCGCGTACGACGCGCGCGGCAATCTCGTCCATCGCAGATCGCCAGCGGGTGAGCAGCGTTACGAGTGGAACGCGTTCAATCGGATGACTGCGGCGACGGTTGACGAGGTCGCTCGCAGGAGCGAGTCGCGGTACTACTACGATGCGCTGGGGCGTCGCATTGCAAAAGAGGTGAACGGCGAGCGCACGGTGTTCGGGTGGGATGGCGATACGCTGGCGTATGAGAGTGGGGAGCAAGGCAGCACGCACTACCTTTACGAAGCGGGTTCGTTCGTGCCGATGGTGCAGTACGTGAGCGCGTCGGTAGACGGGTTCGAGACGCCGTCACGCCGTGAGACCGATCGCTATGTACCGGAAGACGATCCGTTGCAACGGTTGCCGGAGCGGGTGGGGGATGCGCATGCGTTCTATTACCACTGCGACCAGATCGGCACACCGCAATTGCTGACGGATGACGAAGGCGATGTGGTGTGGGAGGCGTCGTATAAGGCGTGGGGGGAAGCGCGGGAGGTGATCGCGCGGGCGTCGAAGGCGGCGGGGATGACGCCGAAGAATCCGTTGCGGTTTCAGGGGCAGCAGGTTGATGACGAGACGGGGCTGCACCACAACCGGTATCGGTACTACGATCCACAGAGCGGTAGATTTGTATCGAAAGACCCAATCAGATTGAAGGGGGGTATCAACGTATATCAATACGCGCCGAATCCGGCCGAGTGGATAGACCCACTTGGCCTCGCGAAGCGCGGTCCGAAAACAGGCGGGAGCGGTCCGCACAATGAGACGATCGCGGCTTGGGGGCGCGAGGTTGAGTCGGCCGGCGGAACTGTAACGGCGGGTGGTGCAAAGCTTCCAGAGGTATTGGTTAAAACGCCGGGCGGTGTCAAGGGTGGCCGACGCCCCGATCTTATCTACACTGATGCCGAGGGTCGAACGATCTACGGTCAGGTCGGTCGCGTCAAAGCTGATGGGGTAACACCCGTGACGCGCGAGCAGCAGGCGATAGGTGATCTGCGCACAAAGACCGAGGGGAAGGATATTCCTGACGACGTCCAGTTCCGCTCCTACAATAGCTGTCCATGTAAGGGGAAATAGGCATGGATCGCAAAGTTTTTATGACATTCGATGACTTCGTGAGCATCAATACGGAGTTGCTTGAAAAGACGGGGTTGACACTGTACCGCTCGGAAAGCTATGGGCATCCGTTTGTGCGCGTTGACCGGATCGATGCTAATGCTTGGCGGAACAGCGGGTTGCGAGCGTTGGCTTTGCTGATTGGTGACCAAGCCAATGATTCAAGAATCCTTGGGCCGAATCAATCTGATGTGATGCGCGATGCCCGTGTCGGTTTCGTTAATGTTCGATATGGCGGCGATGATGAGTTTGCAATTGGGGCGACGCTTTATCTAGCTGACGGATCGGACACAACAAAGCTGGTGAATCGCGAGCTAAACAAGCTACTCAAAAAATACGCTCACAAGGATGTGATCATGAGTGGCAGCGGTACCGTATACAGCGGCTACTACTGGACAGATGCAGCCCTTGCCAGCGGCAAGAACTGGCATCTGTTCCTTGGGACGGGTGTTCGCAAGGAGGGGAATAAAGATCCGGGCTATCGACCGAAGCCGGAATGACCGAAGGGCCGCAGTTGCGGCCCTTGGTGTTATCGAGGTTGGCGGTGATCCGGGGAGATGGTGATCTGCTTGGCCTGCGTCACTGCAGCAAGCCAATATCAAAGCTCCACCGGGATATGAGCTTGCACATCGGCCACGATTCGAAAACGATTCTGGCTTCGATTACTCACATGCAGACCCGATGCTAGCTGCGGACCATCGAGGTATTCAGCATCGCTATTGGCGCAAGCGCAACGGGTGCTGGTCGGCAAAGATGCCAAGTTCGGGCTCACCTGGCACGGGCAAGCTGAGTCTCCCGAAACCCGGGTCTTTGCCGTAAGCGAGGAATTATGGGCAAAGCGAGAGTGATAGGCACAACAATAGATGCGATCCGTGCTGCTGAGACGGAATTGGGGCGAACCTTGCCCAAGTCGTTCTCAGATTGGTTATTGGATAACAACGGCAAAGCATTGGGCGCTTTGGTTGTGTTTCCTGTCTTTGATGCGCGTGATCCCCGCAAGACGTGGGAGTCGATAGTTCGCCACTTCAAGGAAGACTGGCAGGAGTGGCAAGAAAACTTCTCTGGTAATCCTATCGACTTCTCCAACCTGCTGCCATTTGCCGAATTCGGAACGGGCGACTATTACTGCTTCGATTACGGAATGCTCTGTGGCGCCGGTGAGCCCGTTGTAGTTCTTTGGTCGCATGAGACTGGTCGAACTTCTAC
>NZ_JAAGPE010000425.1:0-6250 GCF_017104605.1 Burkholderia sp. Ac-20384
TGTCTGTGTTGGGTGCGGCGTGTCACGGAGATGTGTTGTACGGTGTACTGCCCGCTCGACGCCTCGAGGGGGTTGGGCCAGTATGTCACGACTTTGCCTCTCGCGAGCCCGCGCGGGTCGATGTAGGCGACAGGAGTGGGCGCGTACTGGTACGTATTCACACCGCCGTGCAGTGCGATCGGGTCTTCGCTGATGAAGCGCCCGAGTTGCGGATCATAGTACCGGAGGCGGTTGTAATGCAGCCCGGTTTCGTCGTCGAACTGTTGGCCCTGGAATCGCAGCGGGTTGCGGGGCGTCGCACCGGCAGCCCGTGATGCCCGCGCAATGACTTCCTGTGCATGGCCCCAGGCTCGATAGGAAGCCTCCCACACCACTTCGCCGGCTTCGTCCGTGAGCATCAACGGCGTGCCAATCTGGTCGCAGTGATAGTAAAACACGCTGGCGTCGCCTTGACGGCGAGGATGACGCTGCAGCGCGTCGCTTTCCGGCGCGTATCGATTGGTATCGTCGTGCGTCGGCGTGGGCATGCCGATGCCCGAGCCCGAGAGGAACTGGACGACTGGCACTGACGTCCCCGGTTCGTACACGTAGTGCGTGCTGCGATTGCCGTCGGTCTCGTAGGCGAGTTGGTCGCCTTCCCAGCCGAATATGATGCGTTCGCCGTCGACTTCCTTCGCGATCCGGCGTCCCAGTGCATCGTAATAGTAACGCGCGTGGCTCTGACGGTTCTGAGTCGAGATGCGGGCCGCCGTCAGGCGGCCGAACGCGTCCCATTCATAGTGCCGTTCACCGCTCGGTGAGCGGGCATGGACGAGGTTGCCGCGTGGGTCGTACGCGAAGCGTGTGCCGGCGTACTCGGTCAGCAGATTGCCCAGCGCACGCGGTACGTTCGCCGGTAGCGTGTTGTCCGGACGTACGGGGCTGGCACCTGGCGACGGGCGGGGCGTGGCCGACCGATCCGGATTGGCGAAATTTCCGGCCGCGTCGAACGCGAAGCGCTCCGAACCGGCCGGCCCGGATGATTCGACAAGGCGTCCGGCCGGATCGTAACGATAGCCGATGATGCCCTTGAGGCTGTCCTCGATCTCGATCGCCTGACCCGCGGCGTCGTAGCGATAGCTGCGGGCGGCGAACGGGGCCGGTGCCTGGTTGCGCTGCACCGATCGTCGGGCTAGTCGGCCGGCCGGATCAAATGCAGTGAATTGACTGACGCGGCTCGACAGCGTGCGTACCGTTTCGCGATGCAGGTCGTCGCGCTCGAGCTGCAAGTGCTCCTTGCCGTCGAGCAGCATCCCGTGCACGTGTCCCGAACCGTAGGTGAGCCAGTCGATCGAATGACCGTCCGGGCGAATGGTCCGTACGCGGTTGCCCAGCTCGTCATATTCGTGATGCCACACGTAACTGCGCGCTTCGCCGAACAACGTGTACGCATGGTGCTCGCGAACCAGATTGCCGACCGGGTCAAAGAAGCGCTGCACGCGGCTATGGCGGTTGGTTGCGTCGATCCATCTGCCGCTCGCATCGAAGACGAAGCGCTCGGAATCGTCGCCGGCCGCGCGGGCATTCGGCCGGCCGGCGCGATCGTGTTCGAGCGTCACGACTTGCCCGGCATCGTCGATAGACTGCAGCAGGCCGTCCGTTTCTCCGTACGTGTAACGGATCGTTCGTCCGTCGAATCCCGTTTCCCGAACGACCCGGCCCAGCGCGTCGTACTCGAAACCGTACGTCGCGGATTGCGCGTTAACGACGGCAGTGACGTGACCCAGTCCGTCATAGCGGTACGTAGTCGCGTGCCCCAATGGATCGGTCCGACGCACGATCCGGCCCGCGGCGTCATAGTCGAAACGAGTCTCGTTGTTCAGGGGATCGACATGAGCAAGCAACCGTCCTTCGGCGTCGTAGCTGACGCGCTCGATTCCCGCTGGCGTCCTGATCTCGATCGGTCGGCCGTTTTCGCCATAAGCAAATGTCGTCACGGCGCCTGACGCATCCTGCTCGGAGGCCAGCCGTCCGTCGGCATCGTAGGTCAACGCGGTGGATTTGCCGGAACAGTCCGTCCGAGACGCCAGGCGACCCGCGGCGTCGTAGGTGAGCGAAACGACGCCGCCCTTCGCATCCTTGATTGCCGTGACGTTGCCTTGCCCGTCGTAGCTGTATTCGGTTCGGTGACCGAGCGGATCGATGCGCGCGGCGACCTGTCCGGCCGCATCGTGCTCCTGTTTCCAGACATGGCCGTGCGGATCGGTTACGCCGACGAGACGCGTGTCGTCGTCATAGGTCATGGCGATCGTGCTGCCGTCCGCCCGCACATGTTCGACGAGATTGCCGCGTGCGTCGTAGCGCATGTGCTCGACGCTGCCGTCGCGATGGATATATTGCGTGAGGTTGTCATGCTCGTCGCGATACAGCCATTCCTCGCTGCCGTCGGGGTGAATGACCCGGAACGTGTACCCCTTGATGTCGTAGTAATGGCGCGACACGTTACCGAGCGCATCGGTGACGGACACCATCCGGAAGTCGGGGTGCCAGGCAAGCGAGACCGCGTGACTTCCGTCGTCCGCCCGCTCGCGGATGCATTTCGCCTTGGGTCCCGATCCGTCCCATTCGAGATGCATGCCGCGTCCGGTTCGATCCGTATAGTACGTAACCAGATGATTGGCGTAGCGATACGAGCGGGTATTGCCATAGCGATCGGCGGCCGCGACGAGGTCGCCTTCCCGGTCGTACGTGTATGTCGCCAGCGTGCCCAGTCGCACGCCGTCTGCGTCGTGGTGGACGATCTCCACGATGCGGCCGTGTGCGTCATGCCGGAATGCGACGAGGGCATGCGGCGCAATGATTCGGGACAGGCGTCCCGGTGCATCGTAGTCGAGGGTGAGCTGATTGCCGGTCAGGTCCTTGACGAACGCGAGTCGGAACCTGTCGCCGTGCCTTTCGTACACTTCGACGAGTTCGGGGCCGCGCGTAAGTGTCAGCCATTGGTCGTCGACGCGGAGCAGGGTGAGGCTTTCGGCGAGGTCGTCCTTTGCCTCACCCGGGGCCAGAAGCGGGTAATCGAGACTCCGGCCGTCGGCGCCGTGGTAGACGAGCTTCGTGGCGTGAATGTCGAAGCGCGACGTGTAGGGCGTGATCCAGCGCGCACCGAGTTCGCCCCGATCGTCGTAGGCGTCGAAGAAAGACCGGTAGGTCCGTTGCCAGGTGATCGATAACGGGCCATCGAGCACGAAATCGTCATGCTCGATCCGTTCGTCGCCGAGCGCGAATCCAATCGAGCCCACGCTGCGCTCCGGTGTCGTCGGCACGGGGCACCCGCGCTTGCAGTCGCCGGCACCGGGATGCTCCGCCGGTGCCGAGTGATTCATGACTTCGTTGCGGGCTTGCGGTCGCTGTGCCACGACACGGGCCTGTCCGCGGGACGGGATGCCCGTCATGTGCTTCTTCGGATTGACCTGACGCCAGCGCATGACGCCCTGTTCGCCGACCTCGATCAACCAGCCGATCTTGCCGATCTCGTTGCCGTCGAGGCTGCGAACATACTTCATCGTGGCCGGGATTTTTGCCCGCAGATCGTTCGAGATCTTCAGCAGGTCCTTGCTGGCGGCCGGATCGATGAATTTGGCGGTTTTGGTCGCGACGTTGGCGACGCCCTTTACTTCGATCTTCGCGAAGTCGATGATGAACTGGCCTGCACCATGGAACACCTTCTTCGCGTCGTACGACGTGAATCCGGCCTTGATGTCCTTTGCGTGGCGCTCGGCTGCTCGCAGGTTGCCGTCCACCTCGAAGCCTTTTTCGCCGGCGGCCTGAGCGAAGAGATCGGCAAAAGCGGTCATCAATTTGCCGATGTATTCCGCGCATTTGTGGAGCAGATCCGAGAGCCCCGCTTTCAGGTGCTTGATGAAGTTCTCGATCTCGCCGGCGAAGCGTTCGTTCAGGCTCGTCGCGATCGCGCCGATCACGGCGTCCCGCAACATGTACGCGGATGATTCCAGCACGGCCTTGCCGCTTTTCGCGACTTCCTGGCGAATGATCTTCAGCAGCGGCCGGGCGGCAACCCGTATTTCCGCGGTGCCGGGTGGCAACGGCACGACGCCGATCAGATCCAGTCCGAGATTGGTCCAGTCGAATACGTCGACAGGTTTGCTGCCATGCTCGATCATCGCCTTGATATCGAGCACGACGTCGACCGCGGCAAAGATGTTGGCAAGAATCGGTATACCGGATGCCACCATCTTGAGGCGTTCGGCATTGACCAGTCCGCCACTGATGTTGACCAGCCATGCATCGATCACCTTGATCGATGCATCGACGTCAATGGGTTGGATTCTGTTGAGCGGCGACACGAAAACGTCGGTCGGCTTGGGAAGAAGGGCGCCCGAATCGGCCATGATGTTTTTTCCGAAGGAGTTGGACGAGACGGTGCTTACGTCAGTTTGAGCGCGGGGGCTGCGTTGCGCGCCGTCTGCGCCAGACTGCTGAGCTGCCTGGCGGTTGCGGTGAGCTGGCTCGCCTGTGACAACGCGGCTTGCGCGGCGGCCGGCAGTTGCCCGACGATGGCCTGCTGCGCGATACCGGAGGCCTGGCCGGCGATAGCGCTGGCCAGGGCGGGGGCGCCCTGCATGGCCTGGCCGGCGATTCCCGCGAATGGGCCGGCGGCGTTCGCGAGACCGGCTGCATTCGTCAACGCGCCGGCACCGGCTGCACTTGCTGCCGCGGGCAGCAAGCCGCCCAGTTGATCTTTGGCAATCGTCGCGTCGGCGGCGCCATTCTGCTGCGGCTGCGCTGGCCAGCGTTCGACGGGGAAGAGGCTGCCGTCCTGGTCCTGATCGCGTGGATCATGACCGAACTTCACTTGAGCTGCACCGGCTGGCAGTCCACTCACGACCATATGACCGCTGTTGTCGAGCGCGCCGCTCCTAAGCAAGCCGCCGCTTGCGTCGAATACGGAGAACGTGCCGCCTTTCACTGGCTGGCCGTTGGCGTAACGATGCAGCAACTCCAACTGCCCCGGCTGATCCGGCCGCGGGCTCGGCAGCGGATATCCCATGCTTGCCGGCCCCGCGAACGTATGCGATGCACCCTTGATATCGATCTTCCCGGGCGCATGCACCTCGACGTTGCCATCCTTGATCCGGATGTAGGCGCCGCCGCTCGTCAGCAGGATCCCCTGATCGGCCGCGATCTCGATCTGCGCCGTCGCCGACACCACCTTCACCGCCTTCTGCGCGGTCACCTCGATGTTGTCCGACTGCGCCTGGATCTCCACCTTGCCCTTGCCCGCGAACAGCTTCATCCCCGCGTTCTGCACGAACAGGCTCAGTTTCTGCCCGATGCTGCCGATCAGCGACTTGCCCGCCGCGACGTGCACACTCTGTCCGCTCGCCACGTTCACGTGATCGTTCGCGACCACATGCACCGACTGCTGTGTCGACATCCCGATCCCCGACGGGCTGCCGAACAGCATCACCGGCTCCTTGAATGCGTTCGCGTTACCCGTGCCGCCGCCTGCCGTGCGCCCGCCCGCCGCGCTGCCCGATGCGCTGTCCTGCGTCGCATCCGTGAACGCGCGCATCGTGTCCTGCGCGTCCTTCATGCTTTCGGCCTGATGCTGTTCGCTCACGCCTGACATCGCCTCGACGAGGGTCTCGCCCGTCACGAGCTGCTGCTGCGCTTCCTTCACGTCGAGCGGCTGGCTGTTCGCCGCCTTCGGCTGCGTCGTCACGTACAGGCCCTGGCTCGCCCGCACCGCGCCATACGCATCCGAGCGCAGGTCGAAGCCGCTACCGAGATACGACCCGCGCGAATTGCCGCTCTGGTCGATGATGTAGCCCAGATGCAGCAGGCTGTTCGCGCTGCTGCTCATCAGCTGCACGCGGTTCTGCCCGGACGCGTCGTCCATCACGAGCTGGTTGTAGCCGCTGCCCGAATACTCCTTCGACCGATACCCGGACAGGATCCCGTCGGTATGCCATTGCGGCTGGTTCGCGCCGTTGTACACGCGCCCGACCGCGAGCGGCCGGTCGCAGTCGCCACCGACGTAGTCGATCAGCACTTCCTCGCCGATACGCGGCACGTGCACGCCGCCGTAGCCGCCGCCCGTATCCGACTGCACGACGCGCACCCAGCACGACGCGTTCTCGTTGCCCGGATTCAACCGGTCCCACACGAACTGCACGCGGATCCGGTTCAACTCGTCGGTATAGACCTCCTCGCCCTGCGGCCCGACGACGATCGCCGTCTCGAGATGCAT
>NZ_JAAGPE010000426.1:0-6215 GCF_017104605.1 Burkholderia sp. Ac-20384
CGGCCGGCGCGACGGGCGAACTGTATCTGGGCGGGCCGGGCGTCGCGCGCGGCTACCTGGGCCGCCCGGCGCAGACCGCCGAGCGCTTCGTGCCCGATCCGTTCACGCCCGGCGCGCGGCTGTATCGCACCGGCGACCGCGTGCGCTTGCGCACTGACGGCCGTCTCGCGTTCCTTGGCCGTATCGACGATCAGGTGAAGATTCGCGGCTACCGCGTCGAACCGGGCGAGGTGAGTGCGGCAGTGCGTGCGGCCGGCCCGATTGCGCAGGCTGAAACGCTCGCGATCGAACACGATGGCCGCCTGCGGCTCGCGACGTTTGTCGTGATGCGCGATGGCGCGAACTTCGACGAGACTGCGGTGCGCGCCGCGCTTGCCGCGAAACTGCCGGACTACATGGTGCCCGCGCAGTTCGTCGCGCTTACGCGCCTGCCGGTCACTGCGAACGGCAAGATCGATCGCGCCGCGCTGCGCGAACTGGCCGCTGCGCCGGTCGCGACTGCATCCGGCGATGGCCCGCACGGCGCGGTCGAAACGGTGCTCGCCGAAGTCTGGCAGGCCGTGCTGAAGGCGCCGAAGGTCGGCCGCAACGACAACTTCTTCGAACTCGGCGGCGATTCGATTCTCGTGCTGCAGGTGATCGCCCGGGCGCGCAAGCGCGGCGTGCGCTTCACGCCGAAGCAACTGTTCGACGGCCCGACGGTCGCCGAACTCGCGCGCATCGCGAAGACGGAGGACGTGGCTACGGCTGCGGCTGCCGCTGCCGCCGTTCAACCTGCGGTCGCAGCCAGCGCGCCGGTTACAGCAAAAGTCCTGACGCCCGCGCAGCAGCGCTTCTTCGCGCTCGATATCCCGCATCCGGGCCACTGGAGCCAGTCGGTCGCGTTCGACGTGCGCGGCCCGTTCGACGCCGATGCGTTTGCGCGTGCCTTCGAATCGTTGCTGACGCATCACGACGCGTTCCGCCAGCGTTTCGCGCGTGGCGCAGACGGTACGTGGCAGGCCAGCGATGCGGCGAAGCCGTACGATGCGCTGCCGTTCGTCGAAGTCGCCGCCCGCGACGAAGCCGACGCGCTTGCGCGCTTCGACGCGTTGCAGCGCCGTCTCGACCTCGGCCGCGGGCCGCTTGCCTGCGCCTGCGCGGCACGCTTGCCGGACGGCTCGACGCAGCTCTATCTCGCGATTCACCATGCGATCGTCGATGGCGTGTCGTGGCGCATCCTGCTCGACGACCTCGACACGGCCTACCGCGCCGCATGCGAACGCACGCCGGTCAGACTGTCGCCGCCGGGCCTGCGCGCGGATGCGTGGGCCGCACGGCTCGCCCGTGCGGCGACGGAACCGGCATCGCCGTTCGCGGATGAAGCCGCTTACTGGGCCGGCATGGCGCAGGGCGACGATGTCGTGACCGATCATCCGGACGCAACGGCGACGAACGCCGATGCAGCGGTGGTGGTGCAGACGATCGACGCGGCGTTGACCCGCGCGGCATTGACCGATGCGCATGCGGCCTATCGCACGCAGACGATCGAACTGCTGGGCGCGGCGCTCGCACTGGCGCTGGCCGGCGCGAGCGGTGCCGCATCGTGCCGCGTCGAACTGGAAGGGCATGGCCGCGAGGCGCTGTTCGACGACGCGGATGCGAGCCGCACGGTCGGCTGGCTGACGAGCCATTACCCGGTGACGCTGCCGGTCGCGGCCACGCCGCGCGACACGCTGTGCGCGGTCAAGGACGTGCTGCGCGCGGTGCCGCACAAGGGGCTCGGCTTCGGCGTGCTCACGCATTACGGCGATGCGGCGACGCGTGCGGCGCTGGCCGCCGTGCCGCGCCCGCGCGTCACCTTCAACTATCTCGGCCAGTTCGACGCACCGCGCGATGCCACGCTCGTACCGCGCTTCGGCGGTACCGGCGTCGAGCGCGATCCACAGGGGCCGCTCGGCAATGCGCTCGCGATCCACGCGTACCTCGACACGGATCGTGACGGCGCACGCACGCTGAAAGTGCACTGGGTCTACGGCGCACCGCAATTCGAGCGCGCGACGATCGACGCATTCGCCGAGCGATTCGCGGCGGCGCTGCGCGAACTCGTCGACGCGTGCGCGTCGCGCGTGGCGCATCGCGGCGGTGGTGCGACGCCGGGCGATTTCCCGCTCGCGCAGGCCGCCGGTCTCACGCAGGCCGCGATCGAGCGCACGCCGCTCGACTGGCGCACGATCGACGACGTGTATCCGCTGTCGCCGATGCAGCAGGGCATCCTGTTCCATGCGCTGTTCGCGCCCGGTCACGCCAGCTACGTGAACCAGCTCGTCGCGACGGCAACCGCGCTTGACGCCGACCGGCTCGCCGCCGCGTTCGAAGCGTCGATCGCGCGCCACGACATCCTGCGCACGAGCGTGATGCCGGACGAAGCCGCGCCGCTGCAGTGCGTGCATCGCCACGCACGCATGCCGGTCGAACAGCTCGACTGGCGCACGCGCGGCGACACGCTCGATGCCGATTTCGACGCCTGGCTCGCGGCAGATCGCGCCCGCGGCTTCGACTGGCGCGAGCCGCCGCTGATGCGGCTCACGCTGATTCGCGTGACCGACGACGCATGGCGTGTCGTGTGGACGCGTCACCACGTGCTGCTCGACGGCTGGAGCACCGCGCGCCTGCTCGCCGACGTGCTGCGCGACTATCGCGACCCGGATGCCGTGTCGCCGTTCGCGAGCCGCCCGGCGCTGCGTTATCGCGACTTCATCGCATGGCTCGGCACGCGCGACCGCGACGCCGACGAACGCTTCTGGACCGAACGCCTCGCGCGACTCGACGCACCGACGCTGATCGCGGAACGCACGGCCGATCGTGCGGATGCCGAAATGGTCACGTGGCGCGCCACGCTCGATGCCGACACGACGACGCGTGTCGCGCAGACCGCACGCGCATTGAAGCTGACCGTCAACACGCTGGTGCAGGGCGCCTGGGCGCTCGCACTGCAGCGGATGACGCACCAGCCGGCCGTCGCGTTCGGCGCGACCGTCGCGGGCCGTCCCGACGCACTCGCGGACGTCGATTCGGTGCTCGGCCTCTTCATCAACACGCTGCCGGTCATCACGGCACCCGCGCCGCAGCAACGCGCGGCCGACTGGCTGCAAACGTTGCAACGCGAGAACGCGGCTGCCGCCGAGCACGCGCACACGCCGCTCGCCGACATCCAGCGCTGGGCGCGCGGCGCGGGCGGTGCTCTGTTCGACACGCTGGTCGTGTTCGAGAACTACCCGGTCGACGACACGGCGCGCGAAGCCGATCCGCGTGCGCTGGCGTTGAACGGCGTGCGCAGCATCGAAGCGACCGATTTCGCGCTGACGCTCGTGATCGAGAGCGGCGCCGAGCTGACGATCGACTACGGCTACGACACCGCGCGCGTCGATGCGTGGCAGGTTGAAACCTGGCACCGCGCGTTCGCGTATGCGCTCGATGCACTGGCCCGCACGCCGGATGCGCTGCTCGGCACGCTGTCGATCGCCGACGAAGCCACGCGCGACGCGCTGGTACGTGCGCAGGACACCGCACACACCTGGCCGGACGAACAACGTCAGCCGCTGCATCTGCAGTTCGGCGACGCGGCACGGGCGACGCCTGACGCAATCGCGCTCGAATATGCCGACATTCACGGCGGTGTGCATCGCGCAACCTATCGCGAACTCGATGTCAGCACGTCATGCATCGCGGCCGCACTGCGCCGACGCGGCGTGCAGCCCGACACGCCGGTTGCGCTGTGCGTCGAGCGTTCGTTCGACATGGTGATGGCGCTGGTTGGCGTGCTGAAGGCCGGTGCGGCTTACTTGCCGGTCGATCCCGACTATCCGGCCGAGCGCATTGCCTACATGTTGCGCGACGCGCGGCCAGCGGTCGCGATCACGCAGGCTCATCTGCGCGAGCAGGTCGAGGCCGCGCTCGGCGACGATGCAACCACGCAGTTGCTGACGGTCGCGGACCTGCTCGCCGATGAAACCGAAAACGACGCCGCCCACGCGCCCGCCACGCTCGACGACGCCCAACTCGCGTACCTGATCTACACATCCGGTTCGACCGGCAAGCCGAAGGGCGCCGGCAACACGCACGGTGCGCTCGCGAACCGAATCGCGTGGATGCAGCACGCGTACCGGCTGACGCGCGACGACGTCGTGCTGCACAAGACGCCGTTCGGTTTCGACGTGTCGGTGTGGGAATTCGTGTGGCCGCTGGCGATCGGCGCGAAGCTCGCGATCGCCGCGCCCGGCGACCATCGCGATCCGGCTCGTCTGGCCGCCGCGATCCACGCACATGGCGTGACGGTGCTGCACTTCGTGCCGTCGATGCTCGCCGCATTTGCCGCGTATCTCGACGATTTCTCGGCCGCCGCCCAGTGCGACAGCGTGCGCCTGATCGTCGCGAGCGGCGAGGCACTCGCGCCCGAACTCGTCGCGAAAATGGCGCGGCTGCTGCCGAACGCCACGCTCGTGAACCTGTACGGGCCGACCGAAGCCGCGATCGACGTGTCGCACTGGACCTGCGGCCCCGACGACGCAAATGCGGTCGCGGTGCCGATCGGCCATCCGATCGCGAACCTGCAACTGCACGTGCTCGACGCCGCCTGGCAACCGGTGCCGGCCGGCGCGACCGGCGAACTGTATCTCGCGGGTGCGGGCCTCGCGCGCGGCTATCTCGGCCGCCCGGCGCTGACCGCCGAGCGCTTCGTGCCCGATCCGTTCGTGCCGGGCGCGCGCATGTACCGCACGGGCGACCTCGCGCGCCGGCGCGCCGACGGTGCGCTCGACTACCTCGGCCGCGTCGATACGCAGGTCAAGCTGCGCGGCCAGCGGATCGAGCCGGGCGAGATCGAGGCGCTGCTGCGCGCGGCGCCTGGCGTGAACGATGCGGTCGTGATCGTGCGCGACGAGCAACTGATCGGCTATGTCGCACGCGGCGACGCGGGCCCGCTCGACCGTACGGCACTGCTCGACGCGCTGCGCGCACAACTGCCGGCCTACATGGTGCCGTCGCAACTGATCGAACTCGATGCGTTGCCCGTCACGCCGAACGGCAAGTGCGACCGCCATGCGCTGCCCGCGCCGGTGCGCGAAGCGGCAGCCGAAGTCGAGCTCGCGACCGACACGGAGCGTGCGCTTGCCGAGATCTGGCAACGCGTGCTGCACGTGGATGCAATCGGCCGCGACGGCGATTTCTTCCTGCTCGGCGGCCATTCGCTGCTCGCGACGCAGGCCCACGCGCAGGCGAACCTGCACTGGGGGCTCGCGTTGCCGCTGCGCACGCTGTTCGACACGCGCACGCTGGCGCGCTGCGCGGAGGCGATCGACGCGGCCTGCGCGGCGCGCGGCGAAACCGACGCGGCGAGCGCGATCGATGCGCTGCTCGGCGAACTGGAAACCCAATAAGGACGACGGATGACGAAGGTTCAACCCGACTGGCTTGCGCTCGCGACGCGTTTCGCACAACTGCCCGACGCGCAGCGCGCGGTCTTCATCGACAAGCTCGGTGCCGCCGGCATCGACTTCCGCGTGCTGCCGATTCCGCCGCGCACGCCACGCAGCGACCGCGTGCCGGCGTCGTTCGCGCAGACGCGGCTGTGGCTGCACGCGCGGCTGATCGATGCGCCCGACGCGTATCACATCACCGAGCGCCTGGCGCTGACGGGCCCGCTCGACGCGCATGCGCTGCGTCTTGCCTGCGACGCGCTGATCGCGCGCCACGAGGCGCTGCGTACGACCTTCGACGAAGCGCAGGACGGTGTCGCGCAAACGATCCACGCGCCGTTGCGCTGCCCGTGGCGCGAAACCGATCTCGAAGCGCTGCCGGATGCGCAGCGCACCGCGCGCGCGGAGACCGTCGCGACGGCCGATGAAGCCGAGCCCTTCGATCTCGGCGCGGCACCGCTGGTCCGCGCGCATCTGGTGCGCTTCGATGCGACGCATCACTGGCTTGCGCTGACCGTCCATCACATCGTGTCGGACGGCTGGTCGTCGGGCGTGATGCTCGAGGAACTCGCGGCGTTCTATCGTGCGTACGCGTCCGACCGGCCGGTGGCACTCGCGCCGCTGCCGATCCAGTACGCCGACCACGCGCTGTGGCAGCGCCGCTGGCTCGACGCCGGCGAACGCGATCGCCAGCTCGCGTTCTGGCGCGAGCGGCTCGATCCGCAACGCGGCGTGCTGGCGCTGCCGGGCGCGGCTGCT
>NZ_JAAGPE010000427.1:0-6061 GCF_017104605.1 Burkholderia sp. Ac-20384
TAACGCCTGCGCGCTCGCCGGGTCGATCGTGCTCGAATCGATCACGGTCGCGCCCGCGCCGAGGCCGGCGAGCACGCCGTTCTCGCCGGACAGCACCGAGCGCACGTGCGGTGCGGCCGGCAGCATCGTGATGACGAACGTCGCGCCCGATGCCGCATCGCGCGGCGACGCCGCCACCTGTGCGCCGGCATCCTGCAGCGCGCGCAATGCATCGGCGCTCAGGTCGAATGCGTGCACTTCGTGGCCGGCTTTCAGCAGGTTCAGCGCCATTGGCGCGCCCATGTGGCCGAGGCCGATAAATCCGATTTTCATGTTCGTGTCCTCCGTCGCTCAGTGCAGCCGGATCGTCGTATTCACCGGGCCGGCCGTCGTATCGTCGTCGAACCAGCGTGCGGTGACCGTCTTGGTCTGCGTGTAGAACTGCACGACCTGCTTGCCGTACGGGCCGAGATCGCCGAGCTTCGAGCCGCGCGAGCCCGTGAAGCTGAAGAACGGCACGGGCACCGGGATCGGGATGTTGATGCCGACCTGGCCGATGTCGATTTCGCTCTGGAACTTGCGTGCCGCCGCGCCGCTCTGCGTGAACAGGCCGACGCCGTTGCCGAACGGGTTCGCGTTGACGAGCGCGATCGCTTCGTCGAGCGTGTCGGCTTCCATCACGACCAGCACCGGGCCGAAGATTTCATGCGTGTAGACCGACATGCCGGTCTTCACGCCCGAGAAGATCGTCGGGCCGACGAAATTGCCGTGCTCGTAGCCGGTCACCTTCACGTCGCGGCCGTCGAGTTCGAGCTTCGCGCCTTCCTTCACGCCCGCGTCGATCAGCGACAGGATGCGTTCCTTCGCGGCCTTCGACACAACCGGCCCGACGTCCGTGCCGGCTTCCGCGCCCGCATTGACCTTCAGCGCCTTCGCCTTCGCGACGATGTCCGGCAGCCAGTCGCGCGCGTTGCCGACGAGCACCGCGACCGACGTTGCCATGCAGCGCTGGCCGGCTGCGCCGAAGCCCGCACCGACGAGCGCGTTGATCGCCTGCTCGCGGTTCGCATCGGGCAGCACGACGGCGTGATTTTTCGCGCCCATCATCGACTGCACGCGCTTGCCGTTCGCGCTGCCGAGGTTGTACACGTGCGTGCCGACCGCCGTCGAACCGACGAACGAGATCGCCTTCACGAGCGGATGCGTGCAGATTGCGTCGACGACTTCCTTGCCGCCGTGCACGACGTTCAGGACGCCTTTCGGTACGCCGGCCTCGACCGCGAGCTCGACGAGCTCCATCGTCGACAGCGGGTCCTGTTCCGACGGCTTCAGCACGAACGTGTTGCCGCAAACAATCGCCATCGGGAACATCCACAGCGGAATCATCGCGGGGAAGTTGAACGGCGTGATGCCCGCGCACACGCCGAGCGGCTGGCGCAGCGTGTAGGTATCCACGCCACCCGCGACGTTCTCCGCGAATTCGCCGAGCTGCAGCGAACCGATCGAGCAGGCATGCTCGACCACTTCGAGGCCGCGGAAGATGTCGCCTTCGGCATCGGGAATCGTCTTGCCCTGCTCGGCCGTCAGCGTCTTCGCGATGCGCTGCTGGTTCGTGCGCACGAGATCCTGGAACTTCAGCATGATGCGCATGCGCGCGGCGATCGGCGTGTTCTTCCACGTCGCGTACGCGGTGTGCGCGGCCTGCACGGCCGCGTCGACTTCCGCGACGGTCGCGAACGGCACGCGGGCGAGCACCTGCTGCGTCGCCGGGTTGACGATGTCGCGCCACTCGTTCGTGGCGGACTCGACGAAGGCGCCGTCGATCAGCAGTTTGACCGTCGGCACGTCTTTCGAATTCGCGTTCATCGATCCAATCTCCTGGCAAAGGGCCGCGAAGCGCGATAGCGCCGCGCGGCCGGTTCAATTCGGCTGCGGGCGGCGGCCGCGGAATGCGGCTCGCGCGGCCCGCGGTCACGTCACTTCAATTCAGCGGCGAAATCTTCTTCCCAGTATTCGCCGGGCATCCGTTCACTTGCGTCGTCGCCACGCTCGATCTCGCGGCGGCGCAATTCGACGCGGCGGATCTTCCCCGAGATCGTCTTCGGCAGCTCCGCGAACTGCAGGCGGCGAATGCGCTTGTACGGCGCGAGCTTCTCGCGCGAGAAACGGAAGATTTCCAGCGCGAGTTCGGGGCTTTCCTCGTAGCCCTGGCGCAGCGTGATGAAGGTCTTCGGCACCGACAGCCGCACGGGATCGGGGCTCGGCACGACGGCCGCCTCGGCGATCGCCGGATGCTCGATCAGCACGCTTTCGAGTTCGAACGGGCTGAGCCGGTAGTCGGACGACTTGAACACGTCGTCCGCGCGGCCGATGTACACGTAGTAACCGTCGTCGCCGCGCATCGCGATGTCCGACGTGCGGTAGTGGCCGTCGCGCATCGCGTAGGCCGTCGCGTCGGGGTTGTTCGCATAGCCGTTCATCAGCCCGACCGGGCGCGTGACGTCGGCGCCGATCGGCAGCGCGACCTCGCCTTCGGTCACGGGCATGCCGTCCGGGTCGAGCAGCGCGATGCGGTAACCGGGCAGCGGCCGGCCCATCGAACCCGCGACGACCGGCTGGCCCGGCGAGTTGCCGATCAGGCAGGTCGTTTCGGTCTGGCCGTAGCCGTCACGGATCGCGATGCCCCACGCCTTCTTCACGCGCTCGATGATCTCGGGATTCAGCGGCTCGCCCGCGCCGACGATCTCGCGCAGCTTCACGTCGAACGACGCCAGCGGCTGCTGCACCAGCATGCGCCACACGGTCGGCGGCGCGCACAGCGTCGTCACCTGGTATTTGACGAGCGCATCGAGCACCACCTTCGGCTCGAAGCGCGCGTAGTTGAACGCGAACACGCACGCCTGCGCGTTCCACGGTGCAAAGAAGCAGCTCCACGCGTGCTTCGCCCAGCCCGGCGAGCTGATGTTCCAGTGGATATCGCCCGGCTGCAGGCCGATCCAGTACATCGTCGACAGATGGCCGACCGGATAGGTGCGGTGCGTATGCTCGACGAGCTTCGGCTTCGACGTCGTACCCGACGTGAAGTACAGCAGCATCGCTTCGTTCGACTGCGTGACGGCGTCCGGGTTGAATTCGGCGCTCGCCGTGTAGCCGTCGTTCATCGCGAGCCAGCCCGCGCGTGGTGCGCCGGCGACGATCTTCTGCGCGAGGCCGAGATCCGGCTGTTCGAATTTGGCGGTTTCGTTCTCGTCGACGATCGCGTATTTCGCGCCGCCGATCTGCACGCGGTCGCGTACGTCGTCGGGCGACAGTTGGGTGGTGGCAGGCAGCACGATCGCGCCGAGCTTCATCGCGGCGAGCATCGCGTCCCACAGCTCGACACGGTTCGGCAGCATCAGCAGGATCCGGTCGCCGCGCACGACGCCGATCGAGCGCAGCCAGTTCGCGATCCGCGACGAACGCTCGGACATCTGCGCGAACGAATACGGGTCGCCCGTGCCGGTCGCCGCATCGACGATCCACAGCGCGGGCTGGTCGTTGCCGCGCGCCATCGGGTCGAAGTAGTCGAGCGCCCAGTTGAATGCGTCGAGCACCGGCCACTCGAACTCGCGGTAAGCGGTTTCGTAGTCGGTGCGATGGCGCAGCAGAAAGTCGCGTGCGTTCAGGAATGCCTGTACCGTCATCGTGTCCTCCAGTCTCCGTGCCTCGTGCGGTCGACCCGCGTGAGCGCCTTGTCGCTTACGTGGATCCCATGCGCTGGCCAGTCTCCATGCGTCGCGGTCAACCGCGCATGCGCTGCAGCCCATGCCCGGTTGCCTCTGTTGCGGCGCACGGTCACGTCATTGCGTGCCGCGTTCGCCGCGCTGCCCTCGTGCCCTGCTGACGTTGTCGCCGGGGCAACCGCCGCGGCTCAAAGCTGCCGTGCGATCACCATCCGTTGCACTTCGCTGGTGCCTTCGTAAATCTGCGTGATGCGCGCGTCGCGATAGTGACGCTCGACTTCGTAATCGACCAGGTAGCCGTAGCCGCCGTGGATCTGGATCGCGTCCGAACACACGCGCTCGGCCATCTCCGATGCGAACAGCTTCGCCTGCGACGCTTCCGACAGGCACGGCAACCCGGCCGTGCGCAGCTTCGCCGCGTGATGCACGAGCAGGCGCGCGGCATTGATCTGCACGGCCATGTCGGCGAGCTTCTGCTGGATCGCCTGGTGCTCGGCGATCGGCTTGCCGAACTGCACGCGCTCGCCCGCATAGCGGCGCGCCTTGTCGAACGCGGCGCGCGCGATGCCGAGCGCCTGCGCGGCGATGCCGATGCGGCCGCCTTCGAGGTTCGACAACGCGATCTTGAGCCCTTCGCCGCGATTGCCGAGCAGGTTTTCTTCCGGAATCGCGCAGTTCTCGAACGTGATCGGGCACGTATCCGACGCACGGATGCCCATCTTCTTCTCGGGTTTGCCGACGATGAAGCCCGGCGTGTCGGTCGGCACCAGGAACGCCGAAATGCCGCGCTTGCCGGCTTCCGGATCGGTCATGGCAAAAACGATCGCGACGCCGGCGCGCTGGCCGTTGGTCACGAACTGCTTCGCGCCGTTCAGCACCCATTTACCGTCGCGCAGTTCCGCACGCGTGCGCAGGTTGTTCGCCTCGGAGCCGGCCTGCGGCTCGGTCAGGCAGAACGCGCCGATCACGCGGCCGGACGCCATGTCGGCCAGCCAGCGATCCTTCTGCGCCGGCGTGCCGAAGCCAAGGATCGGCCCGCAGCCGACCGAGTTGTGCACGCTCATCATCGTCGCGCACGCGGCGTCGCCGGCGGCAACCTCCTCCATCGCCAGCGCATAGGCCACGTAGTCCGTATACGACCCGCCCAGCTCCTGCGGCACGATCATCCCGAGCAGGCCGAGTTCGCCGAGCTGCGCGACGATCTCGTCGGGCAGGTGCGCATCGTGGTCCCATTGCGCCGAGCTCGGTGCCAGCATCTCGGTGGCAAACGCGCGCGCGGCATCGCGGATCATCCGCTGGTCTTCGGTGTAAAGCTCGTCCATGGTGCTGCTGTCTCCCGCGGCCGCCGGGCGCGACCGTCCTTGCGTTTCGATGCAACAAGTGTAGGCAAGCAGGCGCGACTGTTCGATGCTCGCGTCGCTCATTTACACTGAGCGTTTTTGCCACACCGGCGGCACGGATGAAGCAGGAAGACAAGGGAACCGTCGCGATCAGCCTCGTCGCTTACAGCGTCGCGCTCGCAACCCGGCGCGGCGTCGCCGCCGAGCCGCTGCTCGCGCAGGCCGGCATCGCGCCCGCGCTGCTCGGGCAGCCGCGCGCACGGGTATCCGCGCAGCAATACGGCGCGCTGTGGAACGCGATCGCGCGCGCGCTCGACGACGAGTTTTTCGGGCAGGATCGCCACCCGATGCGCAGCGGCAGCTTCATCGCGATGAGCCAGGCGGCGCTGTCCGCGCGCGACGGCCTGCACGCGATGGCGCGCGCGGTGAATTTCATGCACTGCGTGCTCGACGACCTGCACGCGGAGCTCGACGCGAACCCGCAGCGCGTGCGGCTGCGCTTCGTGCACCGCAACAACGGCGCGACGCCCGCGATGTTCACGTACGCGACCTATTTCATCATCGTCTACGGGCTCACCTGCTGGCTGATCGGGCGGCGCATCCCGCTGCTGCATGCGAGCTTCCGCTGCGACACGCCGCCCGCCGACCACGAATACCCGTCGATGTTCTGTGACGACATGCGATTCAACGAACCCGATTCGTATGTCGATTTCGATCCCGAATTCGCGACGCTGCCGGTCGTGCAGAACGCGAAGACGCTGAAGACGTTCCTGCGCAACGCGCCGGCCAGCTTCATCGTCAAGTACCGCAACCCGAACGCGCTCGCGCAGCGCGTGCGTGCGGTGCTGCGCGGGATGCCGCCGATGCGTCGCGGCGCGCTGCCCTTCCCGCTGGCGGCCGTGCCCGCGGTGTTCTTCGTGCGCCGGCCGCAGATTCCGTGGCGCCTGCTGGTGCTGTACGGCGCGACGATCCAGCTTGGCCAGTTCGTGTTCCTGTTCACCGGCATGTACGTCGGCATGC
>NZ_JAAGPE010000041.1:0-49125 GCF_017104605.1 Burkholderia sp. Ac-20384
TGACGCCCGGGCGTGCGCTCGGGCGTCGTATCGAACTCGAGCCGCTTCGGCTCGTCGGACGGATTCGTCATCGCTGCTTCCTGCCCGGCGCGGCGGTGTCCCGCCGGCCGGGCTGCCGCCAGTCAGACCGCGCCGCCATAAGCGCGCACGAAGTCGCCCAGGCCGCGGTTGTAGCCGGCGCCGACTGCCTTGAACATGAAGTGGCTGTCGCGGCGATAGAAGCTGCCGACCTGCACCGACGTCTCCATCGAGAAGTCTTCCTCGAGCGCGTACTTCGCGATCACCGCGCCCGACACTTCGTCGGCGATCTGGATGTAGCTGTTGCGCACCTGGCCGAAATTCTGCCGACGCGCTTCGGCCTGGTCGATCGTCACGACCACCGAGATTTCCTCGATGTCCGCGGCAAGCTTCGTCATGTCGATGAAGATCACCTCGTCGTCGCCGTCGCCGCTGCCCGTGCGGTTGTCGCCGCTATGCACGACACCCAGGCACTTCGACGCGGGCATCCCGCGCTTCGGGAAATCGTCGCCCGGCTGGATGAAGGTGTCCTTGCGCTCCATCGTGCGCACTTCGCTGTTGTAGAACACGAAGTGCTGATCCGAGATCAGCTTCGGATTGCTCTGCGCGTCGTATTTGCACAGGAACACCGACACGTCGAGATCGAAATCCGTACCCGTGTCCGTCGAGTTCGCGTCCCAACCGAGACCGATGCGGAACTTCTGCGTGCCGGGCGCTTCCTTCGACAGGTTGACGCGACCGCCTTTCGACAAATTGATCATCTGAACCTCTTCTGCTGGAACCGCCGTTGTGCCGGCGGCAATGCCGGGCCGCCCTGCGCGGCCCCTCGTTGATGGTGTTCAACCCGCGCGTGACGCGCGATTACTCGCCCGCCACGGCCGTCCGGTCTTCCTTGCGCTGCACGACGATCGACGACCACACGGCCGCGGCGATCATCGCCGCGCCGACCAGGCCCGTGATGACCTCGGGCACCTCGAACTTCACGCCGAGGAACATGATCGTTGCGAGCGCACCGATTGCCCAGAAAGCGCCGTGTTCGAGATAACGGTATTGCGCGAGCGTGCCCTTCTTCAGCAGCACGAGCGTCATCTCCCGGATATAGGCCGCGCCGACGCCAAGGCCGAGCGCGATCAGGAAGATGTTGTTCGACAGCGCGAATGCACCAATCACGCCGTCGAAGCTGAACGACGAATCGAGCACTTCGAGATACATGAAACCCGCGACGCCTTCGCGCACCACGCGCGTACCCGTCTCCTCGCCGCCGATCAGGTCGCCGATGCCGTGCGCGATCACGAAGCTGATCACGCCGAATGCACCCGCGAGCAGGAAAGCCACCTGCTCGGCTGCCGGCACGTAGAGCGACGCAATGATGATGATCGCGAGCGTCAGCGCCACTTCCAGCGCCGTGATGCGGCCGAGGTGGCTCATCGGGCCTTCCAGGAAGCCGATCCAGTGCTCGTCCTTCTCGGTGTCGAGCATGAACTTGAAGAACACCATCAGCAGGAACGCGCCGCCGAATGCGGATACCTGGTGATGTGCGGACGTGAGGATCGACGCGTACTGCTCCGGCGACTCGATCGCGAGCTTCAGCGCGTCCCACATGCCGATGTGTCCGATCACCGCGACGATCAGCAGCGGGAACACGAGCCGCATGCCGAACACGGCGACCGGCAGGCCGAACACCATGAAGCGGTTGCGCCACTTCTCCGACCAGTTCTTGAGCACCGATGCGTTGACGACCGCGTTGTCGAGCGACAGCGAGATTTCGAGCACCGACAGGACCGCGACGATCAGCATGTCCTTCACGCCGCCGAGGAGATAGGCCGCGATCAGCGCGAGCACCGTAAGCGACAACGGGATCTTGAAGTCTTTCAACATGATGGGGGTAATCGAGTTCTGGATAAAAGGCGTGCGGGCCGCGCTTACTTCGCGCGCACCCAGTCGCAGAATTCCTGCGTGATCAGCTGTTCGTAGATATGTTCGTCGCTGACGTCGAGCGATTCGAGATGCAGGAAGCCGACGTTCGGCATCTCGTCCGCGATTTCCGCGAGGAAGCCGAATTCGCTCGGATCGCCGACACCGACGAGCGACCAGTACAGCGGGTAGTGCTGCGACTCGGCCAGTAGCTGGCGCACGCGCTTGCGATCGTTCTTCGGGTTCTGGCCGTCGGTGACGAACAGCACCCATGCGGGCAGATGGCCGTTCACCGGCGCGGAAGCGGCCGGTGCCGGCGTCTCGTCCGCGCCGCCGAACAGCCGGCTCAGGAAGCCGCGCTTCTCTTCGCGCTTCGGCGACGGCTCCGGCGCGCGGAAGAAGAAGTCGACGATGTCGTTCATTACCGGCGCGTACTGCGTGCCGCCCCACTTGTCGATCCGCGCTTCGAGCACGTAGTCGGAGATGTACGAGCCGTAGTTGTCCGGCGTGGCGGTCGGCAGGCGGTCGTAGCCTTCGGTGAAGGTCCACGTGTCGACTTCGCCGTTGTCGTCGAACTTCAGTGCGATGCCGAGGATCCGGTCATGCGTCTCCTGGATCACGCCCGACTGGTACAGCGGCTTCGCGGAGCCGGAGATGTCGAGCGCCGCGCCGACGCGTACGACAGGCGGCTTCAGGATCTGGCGTTTTTCGAGGACGATCGCGACCTTCGCCGCGCGTTTCTCAAGCGTAATCATGCGGTGTTCTCTCAGTTCTCTCAGTTGTGCTTCGGAGCGAATCGGGTGATCAGGTCCTGTTCGATCTGGCGCAGGCGCGGCGCGTCCTGCTCGCGCTGGCGCTTGCCGTCGGCGATGATCTGCGTGACGTCGTCGAATGCGCCGAACAGCTGCTGCTGCGCGTATTCGAACGTATCGGTCGAGATCACCGGGCGCTGGCCGAGCTTCGCGACTTCCTGCGCGTTCTGGCGGTTCAGGTCGGCCTGCGCGCGGATCGCCTCGTCGGCCGCGTCGTACGTCGCGTTCGCGAGCGCCGCCGCGCGCTTCGTGCTGAGCTGCTCGAGGTAGAGCGCGAACGCGTTGGTCCACGCGGGGATCAGCACGGTCTTGATCGTCATGAACTTCGACGTCAGCGTGCGTTTCTGGTCCTGCTCCATCCGGATCTGCGGCGCGAGCTGCTTCGACATCAGCATTGCGCGATCGAGGTCGTCGAGCTTGCTTTCGAGTGCGTCGACCTTGCGCTTCACGTCGAGCAGGCGCTGTGCGGCGAACGCATCGTCCGCCGGCTGCTGGCCGGCCGCGAGATGCGCGCGCAGCGTCGCGAGCGCCGTTTCGCCGTGCGCCTTCGACTGCGCGAGCTCCTGGTGCAGCGCGTAGTTGTCGTTGTACATCCGCTCGAGCTCGTCGATGCCGGCCTTCTGGCGCTGCGCATGGTTCTCGAGTTCGACGACGAGCGTGTCCATCCGCTTGCTCACCGACTCGTACTGCGACAGCAGCTTCTCCTTGGTCGAGCGGAACAGCCGCGTGACCTGCGTGAGCAGCCCGCCCTTGTCGGCGCCGCGCGGGTCAAGCCCCTTCGCGGTCGCGATCAGTTCGTTGAGCTTGTCGCCGAACTGGTCGGCATCCGACGCGCGGACGCTTGCGAGAATCTGCTGGGAGAAGGCCGCGATCCGCGTGCCCTGCGTCGCGCCGAGCTGGTCGATCTCGTCGACGGTGATCAGGCGGACATTCTCCGCCGGGCGTGCGGCCGGCACGGCAACGGCGGCGGCAGGCATGACGACGGGGGACGAAGACGGGGTGGAAGGACGATCGCTGACCGCATCGGAGTTCTTGTCATCGAATAGCGGCTTCATGTGGCTACCACGTTTCCTTTTCTGCTTTCTGCTGCGTGTTGTCATGCGCGCGAGGCGCGCATCCGCGATTGCCGCCGTGCTCTCTCACGAGCGGCAGACGGACAATAAAGGGCGACGACGCGGTGCGTCAAGAGATGTAAATCTTTCAATTTCCATACGTCTTGTAATGTATGCGATGGAAATCTCGATACGGCTCCGGGTGACGTGAGGACACATGCCTTGATGGAGCGTGAATCCGGATTTCTCGGGACACGTGGGCAGCGAATAATAGAAAGTATTTTGAAAGAATTGGTCTTTTGCTATTCCGCTGATTGTTACAGATTGCTTAATACGACGAGCGCCATTGTCGCGACGCATCATGCGGCGGTGAATGTGCGGAAGCCCGTCATGTCGCAATCATCCTGTGGCGGGTTCTACTCCGAATACCCCTGCGACGCCGGGCGTGCATCGTGACGACGGCCCCACCACGGCAAGTACGCGTTGTTTTCACCGCGTGCACGAAACCAGTTCTTGCTGGTGTCGATCGGCGTCAGCTTCGACGGTGCGACCACCACCACTGCCGTCGGATGCTCGGTGTCGGTCGTTCCCGCCACGAGCACGTTTCCGCCGAGGTGCTTCGCTCGGCCGATCGCCAACGCGACATCGGTCAACGCCGCGCCGGCACCCATGTCACCGAGCAATGCCGACGTATTGAAGGTCTGTGCATGGAGGTCGTATTCCGGCAGCACCTCTGTCAGTGATTGCGACAGCGCGGCAGCCCCAGTCGACGCGGCATCGCTGCCCTTGCCTGCGTCGTGAATGACGTAGTTCAGTGACGAGACCGTGACGCCGGCATTGCTCGCCGCTGCGTCGATCGTCGATGCCCGCACCACGCGGCTCGCGCCTTGCTTCGCCTCGAAATCGTCGACGTTGCTTCGTGCAGCCTTGCCGATCCATGCCAGCGGTTCGCGCTCGGTCTTCAGATTCGGGCCGGCAAGGAACAGCAGCACCATGTTCTCGTTGATCTGTTCGTCCTGCGGCGGAAAACTCGGCGCGTCCCAGTTCATCACCCAGACGCTTTTGTCGGGGTGCGCGGCCAGATAGTCCAGCGCGGCGTTCAGCGACGTGAAACCGGCGTTGCCTTGACCTGGCGTCACGTGCACATCGGGCGGCGTATCGCGGCTCCATAGGTCTTTTGCGGACGGGTTGCCGATTTCGAACATGCTTGCAATCTCGTCACGCAAATATGACGCGGCCCGCTTAGGTTTCAGTCGATCGCGGGGAATGGCCAACTCGACGTGTATGCCAGCCAGCTCTCTCCAATTCCACCGCCAGCGCGAGCTGACGGTATAGAAGTAGTCGCTGTTCATGACATAGCGCGTGCGAAACAGTACCAGGAGCTCGTTGACATACTTTTTATAGAACCCGGAAAACGACTCACGGCCCCGGTTACCATCCGCGACGATGGATATCGGTTGCAAGGTCGTGTATTTCGCGGGGTTGGCCCGCACCATATCGTCGTTGCTGTTCGGCTTGACCAGCCCGAGCGTCCACAGCAATTGCCACTCGGTCGGATAATCACGACGCTGCAGTGGATTGAGCCATGCAAGTCCAACGACCTGGGCAACGAACGGCACTGCGGATGCCTCCTCGACGGCCTGCGCCGATGCGGTGTTCATCTCCGCGCGCACCGGCAAGACCAACAGGATTGTCGCCGCCGCGATCACCACGGACCCGACATGTCTGACAAGAGTGAAGCAGGACATTAGTATTCCTAATCGAACCGGTCAGCAAAGCGTTGACTGCCGACCAGTCTGCACCGGAGGCCGGTTGAAACCGGCACCCCCGTCTTCATTCCCAATGGCGTGTACGTCGTGACAAGCGTCCCAACGACTCATTCCCGCCCTGACGACGCCAGACTCGAAATTAGCGTCGCGCCACACGAAGTTTTGTGACCATCGAACGCCGCGGGTTTTCCGTCGACGATCACCTGCGGATCGCCTTCGGCGATAAAGCAAGCCTGATGCCCCGAGATCGGGCAGACGCACGCGTCACCAAGCCGGGCGACCGGCCGGCCCATCACTTCACTGACCGCGCTGCCGGTCACGACCTGGCCGCCGTGGCTCGTCGCGTCGCCGACTCGAATGATTCCGCGCATGCGGGCTCCTTATTCCGAATAGCCCTGTGTCGTCGAGCTAGAATCGTGACGACGCCCCCACCAAGGCAAATACGCATTGTTTGCGCCACGTGCGCGGAACCAGTTCTTGTTCGTGTCTATCGGCGTCAATTTCGAAGGTGCGACGACAACCACCGCAGTCGGATGCTCGCTGTCGGTCGTTCCTGCTACGAGCACGTTTCCGCCGAGATGATTCGCTCGGCCGATCGCGAGTACGACATCCGTCAGCGCCGCGCCGGCGCCCATGTCGCCGAGCAACGCTGACGTGTTGAAAGTCTGTGTACGGAAGTCGTATTCCGGTAGCACTTCCGTCAGCGTTTGCGACAGCGAGGCGATGCGTGTCGACGCAGCATCGCTGCCCTTGCCCGCGTCGTGCACGACGTAATTCAATGACGAGACTGACACGCCCGCATTGCTCACCGCCGTATCGATCGTCGACTTCCATGCCTGTACCGCGCGGCTGGCGCCTTGCTTCGCCTCGAAATCCTTGACGTTGCCTCGTGCAGCCTTGCCGATCCAGGCAAGCGGCTCACGCTCGGTCTTCATATCAGGGCCAGCCAGAAACAGCACCACCATGTTCTCGTTGGTCTTTCCATCTTGCGGCGGAAAGTTCGGCGCATCCCAATTCATTACCCACGCGCTTTTGTCCGGATGTGCAGCCAGATAGTCCAGCGCGGCGTTCAATGACGTAAAGCCCGCATTCCCTTGCCCCGCCGTCACGTGTACATCGGGTGGTGCATCACGGGTCCAAAGATTTTTCGCGGACGGATTACCGATTTCGAAGATGTTGATGATCCGATCACGCAGATAGGAGCCGGCCAACGCAGGATCAATTCGGCCAGAAGGAACTGCCAGCTCGACATGCATGCCTGCCAACTCTCGCCACTTTCGTTGCTCGCTCGGGCTGACGGTATAAAAATAGCCTTCGCCAGTAAAATACGGCACACGGAAGAGCAGCAGCAGCTTATCGACATATTTCTCATAAAAACCAGAAAAAGATTCGCGCCCCCGACGACCATCCGCAACAATGGAAATTGGCTGCAACGTCGAATATTTATTCGGATTTGTTCGAACCATATCATCGTTGACGTTCGGCTTGACCAGGCCGAGTGTCCACAATATTTGCCACTCAGTGGGGTAATCCTTGCGTTGAAGCGGATTCATCCAGCCAAGCCCTACGACCTGAGCAACGAAGGGTTGAGATGAACCCGCTCCAGCAATCGGGGTTGCCTTATCGATCGACGATGCCGCGACTGCCCGTGGAGTTGCCATCACCGTTGCAAATGCAAACACCATGACTGCCACGAGGCCAGGGACCAGCACCAGTCGTTTCATCAGATTACCCATGCTCAATAACTCTCCCGCCGGCTTGCCGGACGAAATCAATATCAAAAACGATGCCCCTAAAGCAAGGAACAATGCAAGACCAGCAACCCCGACCCGACGCGGCCAAGTGGCAATGACCGCTCTCATAAAACTCCCCCCAGCTTCAGGAAAAATCCGCCATCTCGCTCGTCATATATCTTTGGCGGCATCTTTGCATGCTCATCATTCTTTGCCCATTCATGCAAAAATAAATCCCCATACTTTCCGTTGTTTATATAATCAGCCAACTTGAAATTCGGATCACCCTTCGCTGCATCGCTGGCGAATCGCCAGTCAGCCTGAATTCTTGCATTCTCAAAGTCATCTGCGGTCAGATAGCAAAGGCCAACCGCCACATCATAGGCCAGTGCCATTTCGGCATGGTCCTTGTTGGTCATGATGGTCGAATGGTTGGTGGGGTTGTTCTTGTCCCCTCCGTTCAGGATCGCGAAGATCTCCTTGTTTCTCCATTCGGTGTAGTCAGCGCTCGCTGCGTCCGGATTGTCCTCTCCGATCACTTTTCCTGCCTCGTTGACCCAGCGGCGATTCCCTGATCTCCGCGCTTCCATCCGGAGAATGGAGTGATCCTCGTATCGCTGCGCGGCCTCGGATGCTGCGTTGCCCTTCGCTTTCAGCGCGACGCCCTCAGGCGTCGCGAATTTTTCTGACTGTTTGTCGAAGTTGTCGTATGGATCGTCATCCCGCTTGTTCTCCTTGTTGGCATCGAGTCCAGCTGACGGCGGATCGTAGCCCTCGTTGAAGGCTCCTTCTTCGAGCAGTGTCCCGTTTGCATCGCGCGCACCCGATGGCTCGTTATAGCGCAACGCCTTGGGAAAGAAGCGCGTTTCCTTGTCGAGCATCGGTGCGGTAATCGGGATTTCCCATTTTTCCGGCGGCAGGGCGTTGACCTCCATGTCCGACAAGTTGAACAGGTAAAGGGCCGGGCTCGTTACAAACGTGAAAAACTTCGCGATCCACCCTTCATTGGAATGCATGCCTCGCGCAAAACCGTACCGCGCGGGCGGTGACGGCGGATACCAAAACCCCTCCGTTTTGTTCTTGGGGCTACGCCAGTCATTCTCCCAATACTGGTATATCTTTTTGTCACCGCCGACTTCGAAATTCGACGCAAACACACGTTGCGAGAAAACACCCCACGCGTTCGTCGCACTGATCTCTTCAATACTCATGCCGCGCCAGCCGATCCCTTGAACAGTTAGAGCTGAAATGACTTGATCATGCGGGCAGCAGTACAGCGTCACTCTTCCGTAGGTGTTTGTGCCGTACAACCCATGCGCCTCCCGGTCCTTGGCTGCGCTATACGGCTTCCCCCCGCACTTCGACGGTCTTGCGTTTTCCATTGCGCGATCGAGATCCTCCGCTGGCATCTCCAGATCGGCCCGAGCGCGCAGGATATCGAAGTACTCCCTCAGCGTTTCCTTGCGTGCAACATAGGTCTCGCGCCCCACATGCCCGTTCTTGTCGCGTACCCCGCGCTGTGCCCAGGTATCGGTGAAGTTGCTCTCCACGAGGCTGTACGGGGGATTGGCAAGAACGTAAGTGTCTGCGACGCAGCGTCCTTTCTTGCCCCACTGATCCGTCACCTCGGGCAACCGGTCGCCAAGGAATGCAGCGGCGAGCCCGATCATGTTTCCCTGGCTGTGGCACACGATCGTGATCGGCACGTCGGCCTGCCGCTTGCGGATCGATTCGACCAGGCGCGCAAGTCGCAGCGCACCCAGCACGCCATAGGTGCGCGACGGCGTCGAGTAGATCTTGCGATTGCCGATCGAATTCATGTGCTGGACGGTCAGCCACAGAAAAAGCCGGTCGTGCAACCCGTCGTTCCACAGATCAGGCAGACTCGAACAGCCGCCCGCGAATGGCCCGCCGCCCCAGTAATTGTTCTCGTTGAGCATGATCTTGTCGCCATACTTCTTCAGCTCGTCGGCATTCGCTGAGTAGCCCCACCGGAAATGAATGACGGGCGAAAAGGACGGATCGGACTTGATGTACGTCTGCGACGACATCTCCGGATTCAGGAAGCCGTCAGGGGTGAGGCTGTCGATATAACTGACCGGCGTCATCTGCCCGGCCACCGGCCCACACTGGAACAGTTGATCGTCATACCGCCCCATGCGCCGGTTCAATCCAGCGCACAGCCCTTCCTCGGCGTCCTTGAACCATTCGCCCTCCGAATTCACCCCGTGAACGAAAATGACGACACCCGGCAGCGGCATCTGCATCACGCACTGGAGGTCGTTGCGGTTGAACAGCGTCGTCCCCGCTCCACCACCCACCGACGTCTGCGACGGGTCGTCCGTCGACGGCTGTCCGCCCGGGTTCTGCGAAAAGTTGTAGTTGAACATGTTGTTTTTCTTAAAGACTCAGCTCAGGTTCTCGACTTGAAGAAGCGCACCGCCAGTTGTTCGAACTGATCGCTGCTGACCGGCGCCAGCTTGCCTTCCGCGTCGGTCTTCCCCTTGATCAATTCGCCCGATGCCTTGCGCACCTCGGCTTCCATCCCTTCGACCGGCTGCCCGTCGGTCGCCCGAACCAGTTTCGGCACCCGTCCCAGCGAGCCCTGGTCGAACTTCGGGAAATCGGCGCTCATGCTCGCCGGCCCGGCCCACGTATGCGACGCGGACTTGACGATGAAACTCCCCGGACACCCGAGCTCGATATCCCCGCCCTGCAGCTTCAGATACGCGCCGCCCGACGTCACGAACACGACTTGCTCGCTGGCCATGCCCGCGAGCTTTCCGCCCCCCGCCGTCATCTGGATGTTTTTCGCGGAATCGATCTGCGTGTCGTCGTTCTGGCTCTGCAGCGTCACCTTCCCCTGGTTGGCGATCGCCGAGACCCCTTCGCTGTGCGCGAACATCGCCACGCCATGGCCGGCCTGCAGGTTGATCCGCTGCCCGCTCGTGTACTGCAAATGGTTCTGCGCGACGATATCGACGTTGCCGCCCGCATGGGTCGCGACGGTCTTCGGCGTCGCGATGCTGATCCCGGCCGGCGCGGTGATGCCGATCGCCGCCATCGACGCGCCCGACGACTCGCCGCCACCGGCGGCTTCCCCGTTCGGCCAGCCTTTCACCGTGGTCATCAGCGCGTCGTGCGGCTGCGTATCGGGCACCACGCCCTGATGCTGGCCCGCATAGTCGCCGAGACTCTTGAACAGCTCGACGCATTCCTGCATCAGTTGCAGATACTCGTCGCGCGCCAGGTGGCCGTCGCTCGCGCGCAGCCGTTCCCAGGCCGAAATCAGCATCGCCTTGCCGCTGCGGATCGCCACATGCGCATCGCTGCGCAACTCGGCGCCCTCGCCGCGCGCCGCGCCCTGGCCGTTGTCGCGCGGCTGCGTCAGATAACCGAGGTTCAGCTGGCTATGCGCATGCTCGCTCGCCAGCTGGCTGCTGATCTGCCCCGGCGTATCGTCGAAGCGGATCTGGTTGTACCGCTGCCCCTTGATTTCCTTCGTCTTCGTGCCGGACAGGTAACGGTTGCCCGGCAGCGCGCCGGTATGGCTGAAGGTCGCCGGCATGTTCGGCCCGTTGGCCAGCACGCCCATCACGACGAGCCGGTCCGGATCGCCGCCGATATGGCCGATCAGCACCTCCATGCCGACACGCGGCAAGGTATTCGCGCCGAAGCTCGGCCCGGCGAGCGCGCAGGCGACTCGCACCGGCGCGCTGTCGGTCGGCGTGCCGCTCGTGCCGGCGCCCTGCGCATGCGTGTGATCGTCCGCATTCAGCCCCTGGATCTGCACCCGGATGCGGCCCATTTCATCGCAGAACACCTCTTCCCCGTCGGGTCCGACGACGACGGCCGTCATCGGATGCACGGCCGGCAGGTCGACATGGGGATCGTAGGCCGGGGTCAGCGGCACGCCGCGTCGCACGCACGAGAACGTGTTCTCGTAGCGCCGGTCGTTTTCATCGCCTGGCTTGCTGTTCACGTCGGTCGGCACCGCGTTGAACAGCACGCGGCTTGCCGCGAACAGCGACTGCGCGCGCTCGTTCAGCTCCTTCGGCAGGTTGTTCCGTACCCGGTGATGAAGCGACGTGACGACGAACTGCCGCTGCTCGGCCGGCAATGTGTCGAGCTGCGGATGCTCGGCGAGCGCAAACCAGTGGCCGACGGCCAGATCGCGCACGTTGCTCACGCCGTCGACGGATTCCGCGCGCAGTTCGTGCGCGAGCATGCGGTCCTTGCCGATCCGGTCGAGATCGGACGACGAATTCCCCGCGTGCGGAATATCGATGACGCTGTCGGCCAGCAAATGCCCGAGATCGTTGCCGCCGTCGCCCTGGTCGACGATCGTCGCCTGTTCGGTTTGCGACATCCGGCCGGTCTTGTAGTCCCACGTCGGCCGGACGATCTTGCCCGGGATCAGGCTGCGGCTCGTCGCCCACAGCGTGATCGAGTCGCGCTCTTCGGTAGCGGCGTCGCGGTGATAGCGCACGGTACCGGCAAGCGTCTCGGGCAACTTCATCGAATCGTCGGCAAAGACCAGCGTATGAACCGGCGTGTCGTTCGCGTTGCCGTTCGCCCGCTCGCCGGCCTTGCCTGCCTTGACGAAGACGGTCGCACCGTCGCGCCGCAGCAGCCGCCGGATGAAGTGCGCGTCCGACTCGTTGACCTGTCGCGTGAGTTCGCGCGCCGGGTAACGTTCGCCTTGCAGGCCGGACAGGTCGAATTCAAATGCGCCCGCCAGCGCCGAGCTACGCTGGCGCCACTCCTGCAGCAGCACGCCGAGGATGTCGGGCAGGTTCTTGGTGCGGAACAGTCGCGAATTGGTTCGCCGCTCCATGACCGACAGCACGTCGCGAACCGTCAACTGGTAGCAGGTCAGCGAACCGTCCGACTGTCCGGTACGGACGTCGGTAACGATGCCGTTGATGGTATGGAGACGCCCGCGATCGGTCGTCATCTCGACGGAAACCGGTAGCCCGATAAAGCTGCGGATCGGGAGGTCGGCCCGCGCGGACACGCAGGTCAGATGTCCCTCGATGCCCGTCATCAACCCTTCGCGGATGTCCGCATACTGGAGCGCGAGCACCTGCTCGAGCGTTTTCTGAGCAGGCCCCCAGTTCATGCGAACCGGTCGATTGTTCTGATCGACCACCCCGGACGCAAATGTGCGTAGCAATTCGGCTGTATTCACAGCATGACTCTCAGGATTTTGTTTTACTTCGTTGTTCATCGGGCAATCACGCCCGATGGTCCGTCCTGGGAGTGCTGCCCGCCTGGTTTTTTGGCGAGCATATCAAATTTGTCAGGCAGGTGACGATATTTTGAAAGGATTTAGAGCGCTTTGTGTAATGCTTCTGACCAGATTTAAAACTTCACAATCTTTCAAAGGGATAGCGCCTCGTCCGGCGGCACCCGATCGTCGTCATGGCGTCGCGCCGGCAGGCACTTGCCGCATCCCTAGCCGCGGCAACACGAACGGCACCGATCGGTCACGAATCGTGAAATCCCACCGTCCTTCAATGTCCACGAACGTCGCGCTGAAATGCCGGTCGTCGGCCCAGGTCATGTCGTCCAGATGGCACGACGCGTACATCGCGCCCACCGTGCGCCGCGCGAGTTCCTTCAACGGATCCTTCGCCACGAGCGTGAACGTGACGGCCTCCTCGAACGGGCAGTCGTAGTCGGTGACGAGCAGATAGGCGTCCGGCGTCTCGAACTGGCGAAGCAGGACAAAGCCGGAAACGGTGAGGCCGGAACGCTCGCCATTCACGAGCACACGGGTGCGTGACGGCCACGTTTCATACGGACCGTCGTGCGTTTCGAGCGTGAAGCGCTCGATCGGCTTCATCGCCGCGCCGGTTGGCGAGGGGCTTGCTCCCGACGCATCGCCGCGTCAGTTCGCGGCCTTGCGATACAGCGCGACGTACCCCGCGAGCATCAGCAGCAACGACCCGCTGACGCGGTTCAGCCACTTCTCCCCCGCCGCTTTCCACACACGCACCGAATGCACGCCGAGCAGCGCATAGCCGGTCATCCCGGCGACATCGATCGCGACGATCGTCGCCGCGAGGATCGCGTACTGCGGCGCGATCGCGTGCGACCGGTCGACGAACTGCGGCAGCAGCGCGGACATGAACAGGTAGTACTTCGGGTTGCTCATTGCAACGAAGAAGCTCTTCAGGAACGCGGCCCGGCGATCGGGCGTCGCGTGAACGAGCGACGGCGCAGCGGCAGAACCGCCGGACGACAGCAGCATCCGCACGCCGACATAGGCGAGCCACGCGGCACCGGCCAGCTTCAGCGTGACGAATGCCGTTTCCGACGCGTCGAGCAGCATCCCGAGACCGAACCCGACCAGCGCAACGAGCACGACATCGGCCGTGACGGCGCCGAGCATGCCGACCATCGCGTGACGCAATCCGTACCGCGAGCCGTTGCTCATTGCGAGCAACACCGTCGGGCCGGGCGTCGCAACGCCGACGGACAGGATCAGGGCAAAAGCGAGCAAGGCGGACAGCGACATGGCGTGGCGTTCCTTCTGAAGGGAGCTTGCGTACGGGGTGACGTCGCCGTCTTCGGCCATGCGGGCCGCTGCCGGCACGCACGCATCGTTACGACGAATTCGAGCGACTCATGATCGCACGTTCGTCCCGATGTGCACTCGGCGGCCATGCGACGTCGATCCTGCACGGCGCTCCCCCGCCATCCCAAATAGTGAGCGATTATTTTCGTAAACGACAATGATTCTCGTTTACGTTAGACTCCGCCGCTCAATAAAAAACCGTCCGCGACTGCACGGACGCATCACACCGCCCGGATTCCGACTTGCCGCCCTGGGATGGATTACCGACCACACCCGATTTGCGTCCCATGTCGACACTTTCGTTACCCGCCCGGCGTCTTACGCCGATTGCCTTCGGCATTGCGCTGACCTGCGCGCTCGCGACCTCGGCGCAGGCCCAGCAGGCCGCGTCCGCCGCCACTGTCGCGCCCAACACGTCCGTGCTGCCGTCGATCAACGTCACGGGCGCCGCCGAGCCGCTGCCCGGCGACCTCGCGCCGACCTACGCGGGCGGCCAGGTCGCGCGCGGTGCGGATTACGGCGTACTCGGCCGGCAAAAGGCGAGCGACGTGCCGTTCAGCATGACCACCTACACGTCGAAGCTGATCGAAGACCAGCAGGCACGCACCCTCGCCGACGTGCTCGACAACGATCCGGCCGTGCGTAGCGCGACCGGCTACGGCAACTTCTCGCAGGTATTCATCATCCGCGGCTTCCAGCTCGCCGGCGACGACGTCTCGCTGAACGGCCTGTACGGCGTCACGCCGCGACAGCTCGTCCAGACCGATGCGGTCGAACGCGTCGACGTGCTCAAGGGCGCGAATGCATTCCTGAGCGGCGCGTCACCAAACGGCTCCGCGGTTGGCGGCGGCGTGAACCTGCAGTTGAAGCGCGCAGACGACAAACCGCTCACGCGTGTCACCGTCGACGGCTCGGTGTCCGGCTCGATCGGCACCCACGTCGACGTCGGCCGCCGCTTCGGCAGCGAGGGCCAGTTCGGTGTGCGTGTGAACCAGTCGATCAGCGGCGGCGACACGGCCGTCAGCGACGAGCGCCACCGCAACAACGTGACGGCCGTGTCGCTCGACTGGCGCGGCGACAAGCTGCGCCTGTACGGCGACTTCCTGTATCAGCGCGAACGGATCGACAACGGCCGCCCCGTCGTGCTGGTCAGCGGCAACCAGGTGCCGGCCGTGCCGTCCGCGACGCACAACTACGCGCAGTCGTGGAGCTTCAGCGAACTGGAGGATACGGTCGGGATCGTGCGCGCCGAATACGATTTCCTGCCTGCGTGGACGGCCTATGTGTCGGCCGGCGCCCGACATACGAACGAGCACGGCGACTACTACACGCCGACCTACTCGTCGTCCGGCACGACCGGCTCGCGCCTGAGCGTGCCGCACAAGGAGGATGCCCAATCGGCCGAAGCCGGCGTGCGCGGCCGCTTCACGACCGGCCCCGTGTCGCACTTCGTGACGGCCGGCGCGTCGTTCATCCGCATCGACAGCCAGTCTGCGTACACGATGTCGAGTGCGTTCCCGACGACGCTCTACGATCCGGCACCGGTCGCGTTCCCGCCGACCGCCTACGCGGGCGGCGACATGAGCGATCCGGGCACGGTCACCAAGACCTGGCTGCGCAGCGTCGCGGTGTCCGACACGCTCGGCTTCCTCGGCGACCGCGTGCTGTTCACGATCGGTGCGCGCCGCCAGTCGATCTCCGTCGACAATTTCGACTACACGGGCGCGGTGTCGTCGACGTACAGCGACGCGATCACGACGCCCGTGTTCGGTCTCGTCGTCAAACCGTGGCAGAACGTATCGATCTACGCGAATCGCAGCGAGGCACTCGCGCAGGGCGAAATCGCGCCGAACACCGCGCGCAATGCGGGCCAGTCGCTGTCGCCGTTCCGGTCGAAGCAGGTCGAGGCCGGCATCCGCTACGACACCAGCAAGTACGGTGCGTCGCTCGCGCTGTTCCAGATCGAGAAGCCGATGGCGTACACCGATCCGACGTCGAACCTGTTCGGCGCCAATGGCACGCAACGACACCGCGGCGTGGAAACGGCCGTGTACGGCGAACCGTGGAAAGGCGTCCGGCTGATCGCGGGCGCGACGTACATCAACGCGACGCTGCAGAACACGGCGGGGGGCGCGAACGACGGCAACCGGCCGATCGGCGTGCCGTCGTTCCTGCTCAACGCGGGCGCCGAATACGACGTGCCGATGCTGCGCGGCCTCACGCTGACCGCACGCTGGATCCACACGGGCCCGCAGTACGTGGACGTCGCGAATACGGCGTCGATCCAGGCGTGGGACCGCTACGACCTCGGTGCGCGCTACGCGACGGCGCTGTTCGGCCGGAAGACGACGTTCCGTGCGACCGTGCGCAATGTCACGAACAAGTCGTACTGGTCGTCGACGACCGGCGGGTACCTGACGCAGGGCGATCCGCGCTCGGTGTGGCTGTCGATGACGACGGATTTTTGACGATTGCGGAAGGGAGTGGCGGGCGGCCCCCAGAGTTTGCTATACTCTCGGTCTTCCGGAGAGATGGATGAGTGGTTTAAGTCGCACGCCTGGAAAGCGTGTATAGGTTAATCGCCTATCGGGGGTTCGAATCCCCCTCTCTCCGCCAGATTTCGATGCCCGCGCAAGCGGGCATTTTCGTTTCCGGAGAGAAGCAAGCCGACAGTTCGGCTTGCGTGGGGGATTCGAAGGGATTCGCTTGCAAGCGAATCCGCGGCCCGCGCTCGTGTGGGCGAATCCCCCTCTCTCCGCCAGATTTGAATGCCCGCGCAAGCGGGCATTTTCGTTTCCGGAGAGAAGCAAGCCGACAGTTCGGCTTGCGCGGGGGATTCGAAGGGATTCGCTTGCAAGCGAATCCGCGGCCTGCGCTCGTGTGGGCGAATCCCCCTCTCTCCGCCAGGACATCGGCAAAAACGGGCGCTCGGCCCGTTTTTCATTTCTGCACGTCAAAGCGCCCGTCGATCGCCGGTGCCGCAACCGTTGGCGGCGCCCATGATGCGCTCTTGCAGCGTCGCCCCATCGCCCAGCGCAAACTCGCCCGCCATCGCACGCTTCGCATCGATTTCCGCCACCGGGCATCGAGCGGGCGCGCGGACGCGGGTCATGCAATTCAAAGCGTTTTTATCGCTCGCATGTCTTGCTCAGCCTGAAAACACCCCATTCAATCCGTCATTCGAAATGGAATAGCGATCACATATCCGCGTCGCAGATTGTCGGCGACTCAAATATTCCGGCATGCGGCCGTTAAAATGACGTCCCGATAAACAATATGAACGCGCGTAGAGACCATGAAAAATAAAAAACTGATGGCGATCGCCGGAATCGCAATAGCCGCGGGCGTGGCGTCCAGTTATGCGAGCCCGTACATCACCCTGTATCAGATGCGATCGGCCCTGGTCGACAACGATGCCGACTCGTTTTCTTCCTATGTCGACTATCCATCGATGCGAGAAAGCCTGCGTGCGCAATTCATGACCATGATGCACGCGAAATTGGCGAATTCCCCCGAGATGAACGGCAATTCACTCGCCGACCTGGGAATGATGATGGCGGTGGGCGTCGTGAATCAAGCCATCGACACGATGGTTACACCAGCGGGTGTCATGGCCATGATGGCCCAGGGACCCGCCAGGCCCGCGCACGCCAGCGAGCCTGCATCCGCTCCCGAACCATCGGAAACAGCCCACGCTGGCTCCGGCGGTAACGCCGCGCCGCAAACATCGGGGGGCAAGCCGAAGGCCGACTATTCGATCGGCTACAAGAACTGGTCCACTGTCACCGCAACTTCTCGAAAAGGAACCGACGACGAGGTAACGTTTGTCTTCAAGCGTGACGGCCTGTGGTCCTGGAAGCTGAGCGCAGTCAATCTGCCGATCGACAAATTCGGTTCAAACTGATTGCCGGGAAACGGACGGGACCCTGCGCGGTCCATCCGCTTCCTCGTTTGGGTCGAGCGTGCGGCGCACCGCAACTCCCGAACACCGCACGCTAAAGATGTGTATTCTCCTGACGATATCCAGGGTTTCATCACCGCGAGTCAGATCCATGCGATTGAGTCCACGGTTCGCCATGCTGGCTGTCGCGGCGACGATGCTGTCAGCCTGCACAACGGCATTTTCGCCCGCGTCGATCAGCACCACCGTCGCGGTGACCTCTCCCCCGCCGCTCGAGAAATCGCTGCGCGACGGTGGATCGTCGACCGACCTGTCGGTCATCGGTCAGCCTGCATCGCAATTCCGCACGCTTCTTTCCGTTCGCGAATGCGCTGCCGCCAAATGCGCGGCGGGAATCGCCAAGCCGACGCTCGCGGTCACGGTCCAGCGCGTGTCCGAAGGACAGGCAGCGATACGCTTCTCGGTCAACGGAGAGATCGGCAGCAGCCAGACGCTGAAATCGCAAACCGGGAACGCCGCGTCGGAAGTGACCATGTCGATCCCGTCGGGCGTGACGCCGATCAACGATCAATTTGCCGTCGATCGGGCCGCGACGATCAAGATTGGCGAGTTCCGCCACGTGGCCTTGCCGCATGGCATCCGTGCCTATGTCTGCGTCGCCATACCGAACGCCAAAGGCGTGACGGACGGAAGCTGTGATTTCAGCCGGGTGCAGATGACCAAGGGAGCCGAGCTCGGGATTTCCGCGCTCTGACCCACCCGCCGCGGCGCCGACACGAACGCGTCCCGACACTTGAGCCGTGCCGGAAGACACCCGCGTCACGGATGCCGGATGTAATCCACCAGCGCCCGCGTATATTCATCCGGCTTTCGATCAAGCAGACTCACGACGATCGCCACCGCGAACCCCGCCGGCACCCCGAACACCCCCGAACTGATCGATTCGATCCCGAACCACGTGCGCCCCGCGAACCCCGTCAGCTGCGTGAAGAACGGATAGGTCGACACGATGTAGTACACGCACACCGCGAGCCCCGTCACCATCCCGGCGATTGCACCGCGCGTCGTCGTGCGCTTCCAGAACACGCCGAGCACGAGCACCGGAAAGAAGCTCGAGGCGGCCAGCGAGAACGCCGCGCCGACGAGAAACAGGATCTTCCCGGTATTGAGCGACGCGACATACGACGCGAACAAGGCGACGCCGAGCAGCAGCACCTTCGAGATCGTCACGCGCCGCTGGCTCGATGCATCGGGCGCGACCATGCAGTAATAGACGTCGTGCGACAACGCATTCGCGATCGTCAGCAGCAGCCCGTCCGCGGTCGACAGCGCCGCGGCAAGCGCACCGGCCGCGATCAGTCCCGACACGACATACGGCAGCCCGGCGATCTCCGGCGCGGCCAGCACGACCATGTCCGGCTGCATCTGGATTTCCGACCAGTGCACGATGCCGTCGCGAATCACTTCGACGACGCTGATCAGGTCGGGTTCGAAGTGATGCCATTGCGTGACCCACGCCGGCAATTCGGCGAACGGCCGCCCGACGAGATTCGCGAGGATCTCGTACTTGATCAGCACCGCGAGCACCGGCACGCTCAGGTAGAACAGCGCGATGAAGAACAAGGTCCACCCGACCGAGCGCCGCGCCGACGCAACCGACGTGGTCGTGTTGTAGCGCGTCAGGATGTGCGGCAGGCTCGCGGTGCCGAGCGACAGGCACAGCAGTAGTGCAAGGAAATTCCGCTCGCGCGGCTTGCGTTCGTCGTCGCTCGCGGCGGGAAACGGCTCGTGCATCGGCACGGGCGGCTCGGCACGGGCCAGCAGATCGTCGCGCGCCTGCGTCCACGCGACGCGCGCCGCCGCCGGATCGCGCGGGAAGTCGGCCAGCTCGCGCTCGCGCTGGCTGATCTCGCGCAGCGGCCCGTTGTGGCGCCGCAGGTCGGCAAGCTGGTCGGTGAGATGGCGGCGTGCGTCCGCATAGGATGCCGGCAGCCGGTCGAGCCGCGTCTGGATATCCGCGGCTTGCCGCCGATACGCGTCGCGCACCTGCTGCTCGTCGAATGCATCGCGCACCTGCGCCTCACGCGCCGCGACCCGCTCCATCAGCTTGCCGTAGTTGAATTGCGGCACGGGGCCGAGCCCGTTCTTCATCGCGATCAGCGACACCGGAATCAGGATCGCACTGATCAGGATGATGTACTGCGCGACCTGCGTCCACGTGACCGCGCGCATCCCGCCAAGAAACGAGCACACGAGAATGCCCGCGAGCCCGCAGAAGATCCCGATCGCGAAATCGACGCCGATGAAGCGTGTCGCGATCAGGCCGATCCCCTGGATCTGCGCGACCAGGTACACGAACGAACACAGGATCGCCGCACCGGCCGCCAGCGCGCGCACGGCCGTGCTCGAAAAGCGCGTACCGAGAAAATCGGGAATCGTGTAGCGCGCGAGCTTGCGCACATAAGGCGCGAGCAGGAACGCGACGAGGCAGAACCCGCCCGTCCAGCCCATCAAGTACGCGAGTGCATCGTAGCCGGTCGAGTAGAGCGATCCGGCCAGGCCAATGAACGATGCGGCCGACAGCCAGTCGGCCGCCGTCGCCATTCCGTTGAACGCAGACGGCACGCGCCGCCCGGCCACGTAGTACTCGACGAGATCGGACGTGCGCGACAGCAGCCCGATCACCGCATACACGGCAATCGGCACGAACAGGAACACGTAGCCGATCCAGACGCCGGAGCCGGTGGCACGCTCGATCCGCCACATCAGCAGCACGAACCCGAGAAACCCCAGCGTGTAGAGCGCGTATGCGCGGATCAGTCGATGCGTCAGCATGAATCAGGGCCCGCCGCGTGCGTTGCCGGCAAGCGCCGCATGGTCGTCGTATGCGCGGCGCAACGTCCGGTCCGCGCGTTGCATCAAGCCGATGTAGACGACGATCAGCACGAGATACACGAGAATCGCGCCCTGCGCACCGACGTAGAACGGCAGGCTGAACCCGGCGAAGCGGATCCCTGCGAGCGCAGGTGCGAAGAACGGCACGATGAACGACACCGAAAAGCCGATCACCATCAGCACCGCGATCAGCGCGACGTTGAAGCGCCAGTAGCGGGCGTGGGCACGCGCGAGCGGCTCGGGAACGGGCGGCGGTGCGGCAGGCGCGGGACGGGTCGGAACGGTCATGCCGTTATGTAACAAAAAGCCCCTGCGCGGGCAATCGGGATTGCCGCGCAGGGGCTCGTGCGCGAGATGCGCAACCGGTACCGATCAGCGCACTTCGGCGAGCTGATCGAGGATGGCCGGGTTCTCGAGCGTGGACGTGTCCTGCGTGATCGCTTCACCCTTCGCGAGCGAACGCAGCAGGCGCCGCATGATCTTGCCCGAGCGGGTCTTCGGCAGGTTGTCGCCGAAGCGGATGTCCTTCGGCTTCGCGATCGGCCCGATCTGCTTGCCGACCCAGTCGCGCAGCGTCTTCGCCAGCGCCGCGGCTTCCTCGCCTTCCGGACGCGAACGCTTCAGCACCACGAACGCGACCACCGCCTCGCCCGTCGTATCGTCCGGACGGCCGACCACGGCCGCCTCGGCCACAAGTTCGTGCGAGACCAGCGCCGATTCGATTTTCCATCGTGCCGAGCCGGTGGCCCGACACGTTCAGCACGTCGTCGATCCGGCCCATGATCGTGAAGTAGCCGGTGTCCTTGTCGCGCACGGTGCCGTCGCCGGCCAGATACAGCCGCCCGCCGAGTTCCTCGGGGTAGTAGCTCTTCTTGAAACGCTCCGGGTCGCCCCAGATCGTGCGGATCATCGCGGGCCACGGGCGCTTGACGACGAGGATGCCGCCCTGCCCGTTCGGCACGTCCTGGCCGGTTTCGTCGACCACCGCGGCCATGATGCCCGGCAGCGGCAGCGTGCACGAACCGGGGACGGTCGGCGTCGCGCCCGGCAGCGGCGTGATCATGTGGCCGCCCGTTTCGGTCTGCCACCACGTGTCGACGATCGGGCAGCGCTCCTGGCCGACGTGCTTGTGATACCACATCCAGGCTTCCGGATTGATCGGCTCGCCGACGGTGCCGATGATGCGCAGGCTCGACAGGTCGTAGCTCTTCGGATGCACCTTGTCGTCGGCTTCGGCTGCCTTGATCAGCGAACGGATCGCGGTCGGCGCGGTGTAGAACACGGTGACCTTGTGGTCGCCGATCATCTTCCAGAAGCGGCCGGCGTCCGGGTAGGTCGGCACGCCTTCGAATACGACCTGCGTGCCGCCGCATGCGAGCGGGCCGTAGGTGATGTACGTGTGGCCCGTGACCCAGCCGATGTCGGCCGTGCACCAGAACACGTCGGTGGGTTTCCAGTCGAAGGTCCACTTCATCGTCTGCGCGGCCCACAGCAGGTAGCCGCCCGTGCTGTGCTGCACGCCCTTCGGCTTGCCGGTCGAGCCCGACGTATACAGGATGAACAGCGGATGCTCGGCGCCGACCCATTCCGGCTCGCACTGGTCGGATTCGCCCGCCGTCAGTTCGTGCATCCACAGGTCGCGCTCGGCGTGCCAGTCGATCTTGCCACCGGTGCGGCGATAGACGATCACGCTCTTCACGGCCTCGCAGCCGCCCAGCGCGATCGCTTCATCCGCGATGCTCTTCAGCGGCAGCGTCTTGCCGCCGCGCGCCTGTTCGTCGGCCGTGATGAGCGCCGTCGCGCCGACGTCGACGAGCCGCTCGTTCAACGACTTCGCGGAGAAGCCGCCGAACACGACCGAGTGCGTCGCGCCGATGCGCGCGCAGGCCTGCATCGCGACGATGCCTTCGATCGACATCGGGATATAGATGACGACGCGGTCGCCCTTGCCGATCCCGCGCTTCTTCAGTGCATTCGCGAAACGCGATACGCGCGCGAGGAGATCCGCATAGGTGACGCGCGTGACGGTGCCGTCGTCGGCTTCGAAGATCACCGCGACGCGCTCGCCGTTGCCGGCTTCGACGTGACGGTCGAGGCAGTTGTACGACGCGTTCAGCTCGCCGTCCTCGAACCACTTGTAGAACGGTGCGTTGGACTCGTCGAGCACTTTCGTGAACGGCTTGTGCCACGCAAGACCCTCGCGCGCGAGACGCGCCCAGAATCCTTCGTAATCGTTCTCGGCCTCGGCGGCGAGCGCACGGTAGGCCGGCATGCCGGAAATGGTCGCCGCCTGTTCGAGCGCCGCGGGCGGCGCAAACTGACGGGTTTCGTGAAGAACCGATTCAATCGCAGACATCGACTACCCCTTGGTGAACATGAATCCTCTGCATGGCGGCGCGATCGTGCGCGCCGCGCGTCTTGGCCGGCGCAAGCGCGCCGCTGTCTCCTACCACCCGCGCACGGCCCGAAGGCTGCTGCACGATGCTGCGCCGCACCACGTCGCACGAAGGCGACCGGGCGACCCGACAGTTTCCACGATAAGCGCTTGAACTTACCCGTCACTTACGCGGCACGGCCGATTCGCCCGTCGGGCGGCGCCCGCTTGTAGCTTTACGCTGTAACGAGCGCGACCCTACAATCCTAACTGAACTCGCCTTCCGGATTCCAGCTTGAATCGCTACGCTTTCTTTCTCGTGCTGTCGATGCTGTTCGTCGGCAGCAATGTCGGTATCGGTAAATCGATCGTTGTCTTCGTTCCCGTCGCCATCCTCGCCACGCTGCGCTTCGTGATCGCGATTGCCGTGCTGTGGCCGCTGTTCAGCCCGGTGAAGATGCGCACGGTCAAGCGCGGCGAATGGTTGAACCTGTTCCTGCAGGCGTTCTTCGGCACCTTCATGTTTACGCTGCTGATGCTGAACGGCGTGCAGCGCACGAGCGCGGTCGCAGCCGGCGTGATCACCAGCACGATCCCGGCGATCGTCGCGCTGTTCGCGTGGCTGATCCTGCGTGAAAAACCGAACGGCCGTGCGCTCGTGTCGATTGCACTTGCGATCGCCGGCGTCGTGACGATCAACCTCGCGAACGGCAGCGCGGCCGGGCACGGCGCGTCGTCGCTGACCGGCAACCTGCTGATCCTCGGCGCGGTGTGCTGCGAATCGATCTACGTGATCCTGTCGCGCCGCCTCACGCAGACGCTCGCGCCGATCGACATCTGCGCGTACACGCACCTGTTCGGCCTGTGCCTGATGCTGCCGCTCGGCGCGACGGCCATGTGGCATTTCGATTACGCGAGCGTGCCGGCCGGCACCTGGGCGCTCGTCGTCTGGTATGGCCTGTCGGCCAGCATCTTCTCGTTCTGGCTGTGGATGAAAGGCATCCGGCACGTGCCGGGCAGCCTCGCCGGCGTGTTCAGCGCGGTGCTGCCGGTCGCGGCCGCCGCGTATGGCATCGCATTCCTCGGCGAGCGCCCGACGCTCGCCCACGGCATCGCGCTCGCGTGCGTCGTCACCGGCATCGTGCTCGCGAGCCTGCGCGTGAAACGCGTGCCGGCTGCCGCCTCCTGATCCGTCCCTGGCAGGGCCGGCGCGTCACTGCAGTCGCGCTGGCCGACGCGTTACAATAGCGCGCCTTTTCAAGATTACCCCCGATACCTGCGCACCGCGCCCGACTTTTCACCATGTCTGCCCCGCATTCGCCCGGCCGCCCCGCGCGTCGCCCGCTTCGCCCGCTTCGCCCGCTTCCCGCGCTGATTTTCATGAGCCGCTGGCTCCAGGTTCCGCTTTACCTCGGCCTGATCGTCGCGCAGGCCGTCTATGTATTCCTGTTCCTGAAGGAAGTCTGGCACCTGCTGTCGCATGCGACGAGCCTCGACGAAATCAGCGTGATGCTCGCGGTGCTCGGCCTGATCGACGTGGTGATGATCTCGAACCTGCTGATCATGGTGATCGTAGGCGGATACGAAACGTTCGTGTCGCGCCTCGGCATCGAGGGCCATCCCGACGAGCCCGAATGGCTCGACCACGTGAACGCGGGCGTGCTGAAGGTCAAGCTGTCGATGGCGCTGATCAGCATTTCGTCGATCCACCTGCTGAAGACGTTCATCAACCCCGACCAGCACACGATGCACGCGATCATGTGGCAGGTGATCATCCACGTGTCGTTCCTGGTGTCGGCGCTCGTGATGGCGTGGGTCGACCGCCTGACGACGCACACGCACCCGGCCCATTTCCATGAGCAGCACGCCCGCGACGCGCACGCGCCTGCGGCGAACGAGCCACGCAAGCCGGCCGAAGCAGCCGTCAACGCATAAACGCATTCCCCACAGTCCCCACAGAGTCTCAGCCATGACCGTCATCAAACAGGAAGACCTGATCCAGAGCATCGCGGATTCGCTGCAGTACATCAGCTACTACCATCCGCTCGACTACATCCAGGCCCTCGGCCGCGCGTACGAGCTGGAAGAAAGCCCGGCCGCGAAGGATGCGATTGCGCAGATCCTCACGAACAGCCGCATGTGCGCGGAAGGCAAGCGCCCGATCTGCCAGGACACCGGCATCGTCACGATCTTCGTGAAGGTCGGCATGGACGTGCGCTGGGACGGCGCGACGATGGGCCTCACCGACATGATCAACGAAGGCGTGCGTCGCGGTTACACGCACCCGGACAACGTGCTGCGCGCGTCGATCGTCAATCCGCCGGAAGGCGCCCGCAAGAACACGAAGGACAACACGCCGGCCGTGATCCACTACGAGATCGTGCCGGGCGACAAGGTCGACGTGCAGGTTGCGGCCAAGGGCGGCGGCTCGGAGAACAAGTCGAAGTTCGTGATGCTGAACCCGTCCGACTCGATCGTCGACTGGGTGCTGAAGACGGTCCCGACGATGGGTGCGGGCTGGTGCCCGCCCGGCATGCTCGGGATCGGCATCGGCGGCACCGCTGAAAAGGCGATGCTGATGGCGAAGGAGTCGCTGATGGAGCCGATCGACATCCAGGAAATCATCGCACGCGGTCCGAAGGACTGGGTCGAGGAACTGCGCGTCGAACTGCACGAGAAGGTCAACGCGCTCGGCATCGGCGCACAGGGCCTCGGCGGCCTGGCAACCGTGCTCGACGTGAAGATCATGGCAGCACCGACGCACGCGGCGTCGAAGCCGGTCGCGCTGATCCCGAACTGCGCGGCGACGCGCCACGCGCACTTCGTGCTCGACGGCTCGGGCCCGGCCAAGCTTGAAGCACCGTCGCTCGACGCGTGGCCGAAGGTCAACTGGGAACCGAATACCGAAACCAGCAAGCGCGTCGACCTGAACACGTTGACGCCGGAGGAAGTTGCGAGCTGGGCGCCGGGCCAGACGCTGCTGCTGTCGGGCAAGATGCTCACCGGCCGCGACGCCGCGCACAAGCGCATCGCCGACATGCTCGCGAAGGGCGAGAAGCTGCCGGTCGACTTCACGAACCGCGTGATCTACTACGTCGGCCCGGTCGATCCGGTCCGCGACGAAGTGGTCGGCCCGGCAGGCCCGACGACGGCCACGCGCATGGACAAGTTCACCGAGACGATGCTCGCGCAAACCGGCCTGATCTCGATGGTCGGCAAGGCCGAGCGCGGCCCGGTCGCGATCGAAGCGATCAAGAAGCACAAGGCGGCCTACCTGATGGCGGTCGGCGGTGCGGCTTACCTCGTGTCGAAGGCGATCCGCGGCGCGAAGGTGCTCGCATTCGAAGACCTCGGCATGGAAGCGATCTACGAGTTCGACGTGCAGGACATGCCGGTGACGGTGGCCGTCGATTCGTCGGGCACGTCGGTGCACCAGACCGGTCCGAAGGAGTGGCAGGCGAAGATCGGCAAGATCCCGGTCGCAGCCGCTTAAGCGCGATCGAACGAAAGGCCGGACGCAAGTCCGGCCTTTTTACTTCTCATTCTCATTTTCGTGTTTCGTCGGTCATTCAAGGCTGATTCTCATTACACGCAAAAAGCAGGCCCGACAAGGTTTTGAGGCTTGGCTTTTCTCGTTCGAGCGATTATCTTTCGGTTTCTGAAGCCCCACTGAACAAGGAACAAGCCATGCAAGGCGACAAGAAAGTCATCGAATATCTGAACGCCCAGTTGAAGAATGAACTCACGGCGATCAACCAGTACTTCCTGCATGCGCGCATGTACAAGCACTGGGGCCTCGAGAAGCTCGGCAAGCACGAGTACGACGAGTCGATCGGCGAAATGAAGCACGCCGACTGGCTCATCGAGCGCGTCTTCATGCTCGACGGCCTGCCGAACCTGCAGGATCTGCACAAGCTGCTCGTCGGCGAGGAAACCGAAGAGATCCTGAAGTGCGACCTGAAGCTCGAGCAGATCTCGCAGTCCACCTGCAAGGAAGCGATCGCCTACTGCGAATCGGTTCGTGACTACGTGTCGCGCGAGATCTTCGAAAAGATCCTCGACGACACCGAAGAGCACATCGACTGGCTGGAAACGCAGATCGACCTGATCGGCAAGGTCGGCCTGCAGAACTACCAGCAAACGATGATGGGGTCGCCGGAGTAAACTCACTCCACGCTTCCCGTTATCGCCCCCAGCCCGTTCATGTCGACATCTTCCGTTATTGCAGCGACGGCTTCGACCGTCGCCCCCATCGGCATCTTCGATTCAGGGCTGGGCGGCTTGTCGGTGCTGCGCGCCGTGCGCGCGCAGCTGCCCGACGAATCGTTCATCTACGTCGCCGATTCGCACCATGCGCCGTATGGTCCGCGCGATGAGGCGTTCATTACGGAACGCACGCTGGCAATCGGCGAGTGGCTGGCCCGCGAAGGGGCGAAAGCACTCGTCATCGCCTGCAATACCGCGACCGCACGCGCGATCGCCGCGACCCGCGAACACCTGTCGATGCCGCTCGTCGGCGTCGAGCCGGGCATCAAGCCGGCCGCCGCCGTGTCCGCGAGCGGCGTCGCGGGCGTCCTGGCCACGCAGTCGACGCTGAACAGTCCGCGCTTCCAGGCGCTGCTCGACCGCTACGGCGCCGGCCGCCGCTTCATCTGCCAGCCCGGCCACGGGCTCGTCGAGGCCATCGAGCGCGGCGACACGAATTCGCCCGCCTTGCGCGCGTTGCTCGACAGCTACCTGCAACCGATGCTCGACGACGGCGCCGATACGCTGGTACTCGGCTGCACGCATTACCCGTTCTTCACGGAAACGATTCGTGACCTTGTGGGCGATCGCCTGACGCTCGTCGACACCAGCGACGCGATCGCGCGCCAGCTCGTGCGGGTGCTCGACGAGCGCCACCTGCGCGCACCGGCCGGCACGCGCGCGGCGCCGCCCCGCTTCTGCTCGACCAGCGACGGCCGCCAACTGCAGGCACTCGCATCGACGCTGCTCGGCCTCGCTGCGCCGGTCGAATCCGTCACCATTTCCTCGCCGAACGCGCGCGCCTGCGCGACCGCCTGACACGGGCCGGCACGCCCTGCTCCGCGTGCCGATCCACCCCCTAGACGTTTAAGGGTCCGATGACCTTAAAAAAAGCCCGCCCCAGGCTTGTCAACGTCCGCAAATTTAATGATAATAATTCGCATTACCGTTAGCTATCGCAACTCATCATGATCGTCTGCGTGTGCAAGTCTGTTTCCGATCGCAAGATTCGCGCGTCCCTCGCAGAGGGCGTGAACTCTTTCGATGAACTCCAGTTCGAGCTCGGCGTGGCCACGTGCTGCGGCAAGTGCGAGGAGTCCGTACGCGACCTCATGGCCGAACAAGGCGTCTGCGCGAGCCAGTGCGGTGTCGAGCATCATGCTCACCCGATCCCGGTCACGTTCTACGAACGCAAGGCCGCCTGACCGGCGCCGAGTGTCCGCATGCGGCCCAGGCCGCATTTTTTGTTTTGACCGTCAGCAAGCCACCGTCTGCGCGAGCCAGCGGCTTACCTGCCAAGGAGCCTGTCATGGAATTGCTGATCGGATTTGTGACCACCGTTTGCATCTCGCTGCTGATCTTCCGCAAGTGATGCCGATTCACCCGCCGCGCCCCGGGTGCGACATCGTTCTTTCAAGCTAACATGCAGGCTTCGCATCTCGCTCCTGCCGGCGCCGTGCCGGCTGCACCACGTATGAATCCCCGAGTGATCGTCGTCGCGGTCGGTGTGCTTGCCGCACACGCGATCATGCTGACGGCCGCCTGGCTCCATCGCAACGCGCCGCCGCCGCCGAAGGAGATCGAGGTTCAGTCGATCACCGCGCAGCTCATTCCGCCTGCGCCCCCTGCCCAGCCCGTCGCGGTCCAGTCAGCCGCGCGGCAGCCTACGCCGCCCAAGCCCACGCCGCACGTGAAGCCGAAGGTCGAGCCGAAGCCGGTGCAGAAAGCGGTCCCGACGCCTCAGCCGGTCTCGCAGGCACCGTCGCCGACGCCCGCGCCGGCAGTTGCCGCTCCGACACCGGCCCCCGCTGCGCCGGCGCCTGCTGCACCGGCTGCAGCCCCCGGCCGGGCTCGCGAGACGATGCAGGTCAGCGCGCCGAAGAACGTGTCGGCGCTCACCTGCAACTTCGTCAAGCCGACCTATCCGTCGATGTCGCGCCGTCGCGGCGAAACGGGCACGGCCTATGTTCACTTCATCATCGGCGTGACGGGCAAGATCGAAAGCGTCCAGCTTCAAAAGAGTAGCGGCTACCCGCGTCTCGATGAAGCCGCACTCGAGGCGACGCGCGCCAGCACCTGCCCGCCGTATCTCGAGAACGGCCAGGCGATCCGCGCCGCCCATACGCTGCCCTTCAACTTCACGCTTGACGACTAACCCGTCATATTCGGTAGATTCAAAGGAAACAAGAAAATGCAAAGCTACGGTATCGCGCACGTCTGGGCGCAAGGTGATTTCGTCACGCGCGCCATCGCGATCACGCTGCTCGTGATGTCGGTCCTGTCGTGGATCGTGATCGTCATCAAGGGCTGGAACGTGATCCGCCTGAACCGCCTGACGAAGAACGCCGAACAGGCATTCTGGCATTCGGACGATTTCGACGACGGCATCAAGAAGCTCGGCCTCGCCGCATCGACGCCGAACGACAACCCGTTCCTCGCGCTCGCGCTGTCGGGCAAGGAAGCCGCCGATCACCACCACCAGACGCAACCGCACCTGCACGACCGCATGGACGTGTCGGACTGGGTCACGCGCTGCCTGAAGGACACGATGGACGAAGGCATCTCGCGCATGCAGAGCGGTCTCGCGATCCTCGCGTCGATCGGCAGCACGGCGCCGTTCGTCGGCCTGTTCGGTACGGTCTGGGGGATCTACCACGCCCTGCTCGCGATCGGCGCATCCGGCCAGACGTCGATCGACCAGGTCGCGGGCCCGGTCGGCGAATCGCTGATCATGACCGCGTTCGGCCTGTTCGTTGCGATCCCGGCCGTGCTCGGCTACAACGCACTCACCCGCGCGAACAAGGGCATCGTCAGCAAGCTGCGCCGCTTCGCGCACGGTCTGCATGCGTACTTCGTGACGGGCGCGAGCCTTGCCTCGTCGTCGACGCGCGACGGCCTGCGTCTCGCGACGCGCGCCAGCTGAGGCGGGGTGAACCATGGCAATGAACACCGGTTTCAGCGACGATGACGACGATGCAGTGATGAGCGAGATCAACATGACGCCGCTCGTCGACGTCATGCTCGTACTCCTGATCATTTTCCTCGTGACGATCCCGGCGATGCAGCATGCGGTGAAGATCGACCTGCCGCACGCCAGCAGCCAGCCCGTCGACGAGAAGCCGCAGACGGTCGACGTCGCGATCCAGGGTGACGGCACGATCCTGTGGGACGACCACACGGTCACGCGCGAACAATTGCAGGAACGCATCGCGGAAGCGGCCAAACGCACGCCGCAACCGGAGTTGCACCTGCGTGCGGACCGCAAGGTCGCGTACGAACACGTCGCGGAAGTGATGTCGGATGCGCAGGCTGGCGGCCTGACGAAGCTCGGCTTCGTGACGGAGCCGACCGCGAAAGCGAAGTAACGCACGCGCTATTCGATGCGCAGGCCTCACCTAGTCGGCCACGCCTAGCCGGCCGCACCTAGCCGGCCGCACACAAAGTAAAAGGCCTTCATCGCCAGATGAAGGCCTTTTTTCATGCGCACGCGGGCGCCTTCGGGCGGCGGGCTCTTTGGCGGTATCGGTTGCGCCTCGAGCAACGCAAATGCGACTCTGCCGTGGTCTGCACGGACTGCGCGTTCTGCCCTATCTGGCTCACAATATATGCGGCCACCTGATTTCGCTCAGAACTTCCTTCACGAAATGGGATTTCAATATAGGCCCGCGCGCACGCGCATTCAAGGTTCCGGCGATTGAAACTTGCGATTGCAGGCGACGCTTCAATGACAAAACAAATTTGCCTCGCCGTGCGCGTCGTGTTCAGGTTGCCGAAACATCGGCCGCCGCGTCCTTCTTCGCCCGTTCCGGGCACCCCGGATCCTTGTAGGCGCCGTGGTCGAGCTTCTCGACCAGATAGTCGACGAACGCACGCACCGCGGGCGGCATCCCCTGCCGCGACACGAACACCGCGTACAGTTGCGGCACCGGCAGCGTCCAGCCCGGCATCACCGGCGACAGTTGCCCCGCGCGCAGCGCGTTGCCGTACATCATCTCCGGCAATGCCGCGATGCCAAGGCCATCGAGCACGGCTTCACGGATCGTCATCAGGTCGGCCGTCACGAGCCGCGGGTCGTGCTCGTGCACGTGACGTGTGCCGTCCGGCGCGATCAGGTTGAACACGTGCCGCCCGTCGACGCTCGGCGTATCGAGCGTTTCGAATCCGCTCAGGTCGTCCGGTACCAGCGGCGGCGCATTCTGGCTCAGCAGGCTCGGTGCACCGACCAGCATCTGCTCGGTGCGCCACAGCGGCCGCACGACGATGTTCGCGTTCTGCGGCGGCTCCGAGCGCACGCGCAGCGCGACGTCGATCGAATCCTCGAACAGGTCGATCACGCGATTCGTCACGCGGACGTGCACCTTCACCTCGGGATAGCGACGCAGGAATTCGGGCAGGATGCGCGACAGCATCGTCTGCGACAGCGTCACGGGCACGCTGACGCGCACCGAGCCGCGCGGCGACGAGCGCAGCTGCTGGACTGCGTTCATCGCCGCCTGCGCTTCGGCCAGCATCGCCTGGCAATGCTGGTAGAACAGCTCCCCCGCCTCGGTCAACGCGAGCTTGCGTGTGGAGCGCTGCAGCAGGCGCACGCCGAGCGCCGCCTCGAGTTCGGTCAGGCGCCGCGACAGGCGAGATTTCGAGATGCCCAGCACGCGCTCCGCGGCCGAGAAACCGCCATGTTCGACGACCTGCGAAAAGTACATGAGGTCGTTCAGGTTATGTGCATCGATATTCATCTCATCGTTCCATTTTCAGAACAATCCATTGCGAACCGTCGCGAATCGAACGGTAAAACGCCCAATATAATAGCGCTATGTTTCAAAAATAACGCTATTCCGATCATTTCGAGGGTATCCGCATGACGACCGCTCGCTCGCTTGACCGCACGTACCCCGCACTTCGCACGACCGAAGGCGGCGGCTTCGTGGTTCACCGCCCGTTCCCGACCCGGCTCCTGATGGATTTCGATCCGTTCCTGCTGCTCGACGAAATGGGCCCCGTCGACTACGCGCCCGGCGAAGCCAAGGGCGCCCCCGACCATCCGCATCGCGGCTTCGAGACCGTGACCTACGCACTCGACGGGCGCTTCCGCCATCGCGACTCGTCCGGCCATGCCGGCACGCTCGGCCCGGGCGACGTGCAATGGATGACGGCGGGCGCCGGCGTCGTGCACAGCGAAATGCCGGATCCTGAATTCGCGCAGACGGGCGGCCGCTCCCACGGCTTCCAGCTGTGGGTCAACCTGCCGCGCCGTGACAAGCTGATCGCGCCGCGCTACCAGGAGATCCCTGCCGACCGCATCCCGACCGCGACGTCGCCGGACGGCCGCGCGCGCGTACGCGTGATCGCCGGCGAAGCGTTCGGCGTCCGCGCCGCGATCGAAACGCGCACACCGATCCTCTACCAGCATTTCACGCTGCAGCCCGGCGCAACGGTCACGCAGACCGTCCCGGCAGGCTATCGTGTGTTCGCCTATCCGATCGACGGAACGGGCCTCTACGGGCCCGCCAGGCAGGTGGTCGACGCAAGGCACATGGTCGTGTACTGCGACGACGGCGACACGGTCACGTTCTCCGCCGGCGACACGCCGCTCGACCTGCTGCTGATCGGCGGCGTACCGCTCAACGAGCCGATCGTCCGCTACGGCCCGTTCGTGATGAACACCGAGGAAGAGATCCGGCAGGCGGTCGTCGACTACCAGACCGGTCGCATGGGTCGCATCGAAGCGTGACGTCCGGACGGGCGCGCAGGTGCCGCGAAACTGCCCGTTTTGCGTCACAATGACTTCTTGAACCATGTGGCCGCCCGCCACCAGAAGGAACCCGTCCCCTTGAACTTCGAACATCTGATCCAGATCAATTCCGACGATCCGGCCGTGCCGACCCTCACCCGCGACCAGCTCTGGGAAGGTCTCGTGCTTCGCGCCGAACAGCCGCAACTGTTCGTGCTCGGTCTCGACAGCTGCGTCGTCCACGAGCGCACGAATACGACGCTCGAACGCGAACTGCACTACGGTCACGCGACCGTGCGCGATCACGTCACGTTCACGCCGAACCAGCAGGTCCGCTACGACATCCTCGCCGCCGGCGGCGAGATCGGCGGCTCGCTGACGATGACGATCGAGGAACGCGACGACCACGAGCTGTTCCTGCGTTTCGAATACCGCACGACGCTGGTCGTCACGGACGACAGCGAAGACGCGCGGCAGACGCACGGGATCGTCAAGGAGGCGTACCGCACGTCGGATATCGACACGGTCCGCCTGATCCGCGAGTACGCACAGGGCCGCAAGGACCCCGATCCGCTGCACTGAACCCGATGGCGGCCTGCGGGCCGCCTCTTTGATTCAAGCTATCAGGTTCGCGATTTCGATCGATAAAGAGTTTTTGTAAATGGGAATAGTTATCATTTAGAATTCATTCCATCGTATCGACAGTCACCGATCAAACGAATGACCGACACCATGCGCCCGACCCCGACCACGCTGACCTTGCGCCGCACGACCGGCCCTGCAGGCAGCAGCCGTCAGAAGACGGCAGCGGTCACCACGCCGGCGAAACCCGCCGGCAACCGCGAAGCAGGCACGCGGGTCGTCAGCAGCGATGCGCTGCTGCAAGGCCAAAGCCACGTCAGCATCGCGCATAACGGAGAGACCTATCAGTTGCGCGCCACACGGCTCGGCAAACTGATCCTGACGAAGTAACGACAGAGTATTGTGGGGACCACCTCCCTGAGAGGTGTTGGGCAGTAGCCAGCGTAACGGCTTGCACGCGAGATCTAGACCCCTTCGTGCAAACACACTCAAGCAGCCGTTGCAGCAAGCCAAGCCACTTTTTTGGTTCTCGCACAAGGAAGAAAAAAAGCGACACGTCCTTCGACGTGTCGCTTTTTTGTTTGGGCGGCCAATGCGTGAAGCACGCCGCCCGGGTTCGTTATCGCGTCGCTGCGTGACCGCCGAAGCGGCGCGCGATCCGCTTCAGAAACCCCAGAACATCAACCACCATGCGCTGTCGATGACGGCAAGCCCGGCGGCAAACCACGCGAATGCCGCAAGCCGGCGCAGCCAGCCCGCATAGCGCCCCGTCACTTTCCATGCGAGCCACGCGCTCCATGCGTTGGCGCCGACCAGGATCGCGATGCGCACATCGGTCGCCCAGCCGAGCGGTACATGCTCGGCACGCAGCAGCGACAGTGTCGTGGCCGACAAGCCAAGGAACACACCCGCGCCTGCAATCGGAATCAACGCCTGCGCAAGATGATGCAGCCGCACGCGATCGAAGCGGCCGAGCATCAGCGTGGCGCCGGCCAGCAGCACCAGCAGCGCCGTGCCGTACACGAGCCCCGTGCCGACGATGTAGCTGATGACCAGCCCGCCGTCGAGCCACGAGAACACGTCGTTGCGATCCGGATAGTGCGTGAGCAGGAACCACGGCGCGTTGGTCTCGAGCGGCCACGTGATGTCATGGTCGATCAGCCAGCCCGCGAGCCATTGCTTGATCTGCACGAACCACGGGCTGACGGTCCAGTGGAACGCGCCGATCGCGACGCCGAGCAGGCCGTAAAGGATCAGCGCGGTGTCCCACGGGTTCGCCTGCTGCGCGCCGAGGTTCACGACTTCGTCGGACGGCGAGCGCAACGACAGCGAGATCGCATCGCGGTGCCCGCTGCAGCGGCCGCACATGTGGCAGTCCGCCGCGCCCTTCATGTTGCGCAACGGCACGAGCGGCGCGCAGTTGATCGGAATCACGCGATGGCCATGCTCGCCGTTCTTGTACGAACGGCGCCATGCATCCTCATCGACCTTGTAGCGCATCGGCGCGAGTCGCGCGAGCAGCCCGAACACGCCGTTGACCGGACACAGGTACTTGCACCACACGCGCTTCTCGCGGCCGTACAGCACGCCGATCACGATCGCGCCGACGGTCGAACCGCCGAGCACGAACAGCACCGCGAGCGGGTACTGGTACACGCTCACCATCTGCCCGTAGATCGTCGTGAGCCCGAACGCGACGAACGGCCAGCCGCCCCACCGGATCCAGCGCGGAATCGGGCCGCCACGGCCGAACTTGCTCGCGAACTCGGTGAGCGCACCTTCCGGACACAGCACGCCGCACCAGACACGGCCGAGCATCACCATCGACAGCAGCACGAACGGCCACCAGATGCCCCAGAACGTGAATTGCGCGATCAGCGTGAGGTTGCTCCACAGGTGCGCGGTGTCGTCCGGCAGCGGCAACACCGCCGGCACGATGATCAGGAACGCATAGACGGCGACGACGACCCACTGGATGCCGCGGATCAGCGCACCGTGGCGCTGCATCCACTGGCCGGCCTGCGCGAGCCAGCCCTGCTTGGCTGCGGCGACAACGCTCATGCCGCGCGACCTGCCGCGACGGCCGGACGACGGCTCGCGCGCTTCATCAGCAGCCAGACCACCGCCCAGTACACCGCGTAGGCAACCAGGTTGGTCAGTGCCGGGTGCGCACGATAGCCGGTCAGCGTTGCGACGAGCGAGCCGAATGTGCTCGAATCATCGAGGATCGCGGACGTGTCCCACACCTGCGAAATGCCGAGCGGCAGGATTTCCTTGTCGATCAGCTTGTCGACGCCAGTCTGGAACAGGCCCGCGCCGAGGAACAGCAGCATCACTTCGGTGACGCGGAAGAAATGCCGCCACGAGAAGTACTTGCCGCCGAGCTGCAGCAGATAGAACGTGAGGAATGCGAGGCCGAGACCGATCACGACCGCAAGCATCTGGCTGCCGTCGACGTGACCCGACTGGCCGAAACCGAGACCGTACAGGAAGATCACCGTTTCGCTGCCTTCGCGCGCGATCGCCAGCGCGACCAGCACCGCGACGCCCCACCAGTTCGAATCGCGCGTGCTCTGCTGCAGCGATTGCTCCATGTCGCGCTTCAGCGTGCGGCCGTGCCGGCGCATCCACAGCACCATCTGCACGATCAGCACGCATGCGATCAGCACCATGGCGGTCTGGAAGTAGTCCTGCGCGTCGCCGGACAGCACTTCGGTGAAACCGACCAGTGCGGCACCGAGGCCGACGGCCATCAGCAGGCCGACACCGACGCCGGTCCAGAGAAAAGGCAGGCCGCGGCGCGCGTCGTCGTCGCCGTTTTTCAGCCATGCATAGAGAATGCCGACGACGAGCAGCGCTTCGACGCTCTCCCGCCAGACGATGAACAAGATCTGACCCATCGATACCTCCTGACGCGCAGTACACCGGGCAGGCGTGCCCGCGCGCAGATAAAACGCGTTACTTCGCGACGATCACGCCCTGCGCCTGCTGGTGGAAATCGTCGAAAAACTTGTATTCACCCGGTGACAACGGTGCGACGACCACGAACGAATCGGCGCCCGGAGCGAGCACCTTCTCCTTGCGCAGTTGCACGCTCTCGAATTCGGCGGCGCCCTTGCCGGTGTTCTTGATCTCGATCTTGAAACGCTGACCGGCCGGCACTTCGATGCGGGCGGGATTCAGCTTGCCGTCCGTCATTTCGAGCTTGAACGTCGGCAGATCGGCAGCGTACGCTGCGCCGGCAAGCCACAACGCAGCGGCTGCGGCAAAGACTTTCTGGGGAATTTTCATTCTGGGTTCTCTACGCCGACGGCGCGCCGAAGCGCGCCGTCCGTGATGCCACCGATCAGTAACCGCCCTTCTTGCCGATACCGGCGAACGGGAAGTCGTACTCGAGGGTAACGGGCTTGAACCATGCGCCCACGCCCGTTTCCTTGTCGATGTGACGGCCGAACGCCATGTGGCCCGTCTGCATCGGCGGCTTGACGACCATCGTCAGGTGATACTTGCCCGGGCCGTTCAGCTTCACGTTGTCGCCGTAGTGCGGGCCGTCGCTCGCGACCATGCCCATCAGGTCGCCTTCAGCCTTCCACTTCGCGTCACCCTGCTTCGTCAGCTTGTACGTGACCTGCAGGTACGGCATCCAGTCGCCTTCCGCGAAACCCGTCGGGTTGTTCTTGACCGCATGGATGTCGGCCTCGAGGTGGATGTCGGAATCCGACGCCTTGCGCATCATCCCTTCCGGGTCCATCGTGATCGGCTGCAGGTACACCGCGCCGATTTCCATGCCGCCCTGGATCTGCTGCTTGCCGATCGGATATTCGGCAGCCGAGGCCGACATCGCGGCAAGCGCCGCCGCTACCGCAACCGTCGTGCGGATGAACGAAGAACCCAACATGGACACTCCTTGTTATTTGATCTGGAACCATGTGGACCGACCGCCTGGCCGGCCCACTGAAAACACTAACGCGACGAAGAACGTTAATGCGAACAATTCTCAATAATTGCGAAGTTTAGCACTGAACCGGTTTCGGAACAAACGGGGAGCCGTGTAAACCCCTGATCCGACAAGGCTTACAGGCTCGTTACCTCCGGGTTTCGGTGACGCTTGGAAAGAATTACCGGCCGCCGTTGATGTGATCGCCAACGTTCGCACCGAACACGCGCTCACGAAGCAGCGCAAGCTGGTCGCGAGTCGAGGCTGCCTTCTCGAACTCGAGATTCTTCGCGTAGTCGGCCATCTGCTTCTCGAGGCGCTTGATTTCCTTGGCGAGCTGCTTTTCCGACATGTCCTCGAATTTGGCGCGCTGCTGCGCTTCCTTCAGCTCGGCGCGTGCCTCGTCCGCGTTGTAGACGCCGTCGATGATGTCCTTGATGCGCTTCACGACACCGCGCGGCGTGATGCCCATCTTTTCGTTGTGCGCGATCTGCTTCGCACGGCGCCGCTCGGTCTCGCCGATCGCGCGCTTCATCGACTCGGTCATGTTGTCCGCGTAGAGGATCGCCTTGCCGTTCACGTTCCGGGCCGCACGGCCGATCGTCTGGATCAGCGAGCGCTCGGCACGCAGGAAGCCTTCCTTGTCCGCATCGAGGATCGCGACGAGCGACACCTCGGGAATATCGAGCCCTTCCCGCAGCAGGTTGATCCCGACCAGCACGTCGAACGTGCCGAGCCGCAGGTCGCGGATGATCTCGACGCGCTCGACCGTGTCGATGTCGCTGTGCAGGTAACGCACCTTGACCCCGTGATCGGCGAGAAACTCGGTGAGCTGCTCGGCCATGCGCTTCGTCAGCACGGTGATCAGCACACGCTCCTCGGCCTTCACGCGCGCATTGATCTCGGTCAGCACGTCGTCGACCTGCGAGCTCGCCGGCCGTACTTCGATTTCCGGATCGACAAGGCCCGTCGGCCGCACGACCTGTTCGGCGATCTGCCCGGTCACGCGCTTCTCGTAGTCGGCCGGCGTAGCCGACACGAACACGACCTGGCGCATCTTGCGTTCGAACTCCGGGAACTTGAGCGGCCGGTTGTCCAGCGCCGACGGCAACCGGAACCCGTAGTTGACGAGGTTTTCCTTGCGCGCGCGATCGCCGTTGTACATGCCGTTCAACTGGCCGATCAGCACGTGCGATTCGTCGAGCAGCATCAGCGCATCGGGCGGCAGGTAGTCGACGAGGGTCGGCGGCGGATCGCCGGGCGACGCGCCCGAGAAATGCCGCGAGTAGTTCTCGATGCCCTTGCAGAAGCCGAGCTCCTGCAGCATCTCGAGATCGAAGCGCGTGCGCTGCTCGAGGCGCTGCGCCTCGACGAGCTTGCCGTCGCTGTGAAAGAACTCGAGCCGCTCACGCAGTTCGTCCTTGATCGTCTCGACCGCGCGCATCACGGTGTCGCGCGGCGTCACGTAGTGCGACGACGGATACACGGTGAAGCGCGGGATCTTCTGCCGTACGCGCCCGGTCAGCGGGTCGAACAGCTGCAGCGTCTCCACCTCGTCGTCGAACAATTCGACGCGCACGGCCAGCTCCGCATGTTCGGCCGGGAAGATGTCGATCGTGTCGCCGCGCACGCGGAACGTGCCGCGCTGGAAATCCTGCTCGTTGCGTGTGTACTGCATCGCGATCAGCCGCGCGATCACGTCGCGCTGGCCGAGCTTGTCGCCGGCGCGCAGCGTCAGGATCATCTGGTGGTATTCGGACGGGTTGCCGATACCGTAGATCGCCGACACCGTCGCGACGATCACGACATCGCGACGCTCCATCAGGCTCTTCGTCGCCGACAGCCGCATCTGCTCGATGTGCTCGTTGATCGACGAGTCCTTCTCGATGAACAGGTCGCGCTGCGGCACGTACGCTTCAGGCTGGTAATAGTCGTAGTACGAGACGAAGTACTCGACCGCGTTGCGCGGGAAGAACTCGCGAAATTCCGAGTAGAGCTGCGCGGCGAGCGTCTTGTTCGGCGCGAACACGATCGCCGGGCGGCCGAGCCGCGCGATCGTGTTCGCCATCGTGAAGGTCTTGCCCGAGCCCGTCACGCCGAGCAGCGTCTGGAACGAGAGACCGTCCTCGACCCCTTCGACGAGCGTCTCGATCGCGGTCGGCTGGTCGCCTGCGGGCGGATACGGTTGATACAGCTGGAACGGCGACCCTTCGAAGGTCACGAATTTCGATTCGTCGAGCGCGTCGCCGGTTTCGGCTTTATGTTCGGACATGGAATGCGGCCGGAGCGAGGGCAAAGAAAGCATTCTAGCGCTTCGCGGCGTCGCGAACTGCTGTCGGCTCCTGACGCGCGGCGGCCGCCCGGCATCCCGATTTGCCGCCGAATTTCGCCACCGATTCGCCGCCCCCGCCTGCACGAATTCGCTACAATGTCAGGCTGCTGCGCTTTCCGGCGTCGTGCCTGCCCGCGCGCGGTCCACCGCGATCGCGCCGCCTGTTGAAAGCCTGACCCTCTTTTCACTACTGCAGAATCATCATGTCGCTCTTCTCCGCTGTCCAGCTTGCTCCCCGCGACCCGATCCTGGGCCTGAACGAAGCCTTCAACGCCGATGCGCGTCCGACCAAGGTCAACCTCGGCGTCGGTGTGTACACGAACGAAGAGGGCAAGATTCCGCTGCTGCGCGCGGTTCGCGAAGCAGAGAAGGTGCGTGTCGACGCCGGCCTGCCCCGCGGCTACCTGCCGATCGACGGCATCGCTGCCTACGACGCGGCCGTGCAGAAGTTGCTGCTCGGCAACGACTCGCCGCTGATCGCAGCAGGTCGCGTGGTCACGGCCCAGGCACTGGGCGGCACGGGCGCACTGAAGATCGGCGCCGATTTCCTGCGCACCGTGAACCCGAACGTGAAGGTCGCGATTAGCGATCCGAGCTGGGAAAACCACCGCGCGCTGTTCGAAGCAGCCGGTTTCGAAGTCGTTGCGTACCCGTATTACGACGCTGCCACCAATGGCGTGAACTTCGAAGGCATGCTGTCGGCACTGAATAGCTACGCGGCAGGTACGGTCGTCGTGCTGCACGCGTGCTGCCACAACCCGACCGGCGTGGACCTGACCGAAGCGCAATGGCAACAGGTCGTCGACGTCGTGAAGGCGCGCAACCTCGTGCCGTTCCTCGACATCGCCTACCAGGGCTTCGGCGAGAACATCGAGGCCGATGCTGCCGCCGTGCGCCTGTTTGCCGCGGCTGACCTGAACGCATTCGTGTCGTCGTCGTTCTCGAAGTCGTTCTCGCTGTACGGCGAGCGCGTCGGCGCACTGTCGATCATCACGTCGAGCAAGGAAGAAGCGACGCGCGTGCTGTCGCAACTGAAGCGCGTGATCCGCACGAACTACTCGAACCCGCCGACCCATGGCGGCGCCGTGGTCGCAGCGGTGCTCGCATCGCCGGAACTGCACGCTTCGTGGGTGCAGGAACTCGGTGAAATGCGCGATCGTATCCGCTCGATGCGCAATGGTCTCGTCGAGCGCCTGAAGGCAAGCGGCGTCGATCGCGACTTCAGCTTCATCAACGAGCAGCGCGGGATGTTCTCGTATTCGGGCCTGACCTCGGCGCAAGTCGATCGCCTGCGCGACGAGTTCGGCATCTACGCAGTCGGCACGGGCCGGATCTGCGTCGCAGCACTGAACACGCGCAACCTCGACGCGGTCGCCAATGCGGTCGCAGCCGTCCTGAAGTAACGCGGCTTGAGCGGGTGGCAGCCGTCATCGGCCCCGCCCTGCCAAAATAGAAACGCGCTCTACGGAGCGCGTTTTTTTATGCCATTCGCCGGCGGGCAACTACCCCGCCCACGCCCGCATCACTGCATGAACCAGCCGTGGCTGACGACGACCGACTGGCCCGTGAGCGCGGCGCTCGGGAATGTCGACAGGAACAGCACCGTCTGCGCGACGTCCTGGACGGTCGTGAACACGCCGTCAACCGTGTTGCCGAGCATCACCTTCTTCACCACTTCCTCTTCGCTGATGCCGAGCTCCTTCGCCTGCTCCGGAATCTGCTTGTCGACCAGCGGCGTGCGCACGAAGCCCGGACACACGACGTGCGAGCGCACGTTGTGCTTCGCGCCTTCCTTCGCCAGCACGCGGGCCAGACCGAGCAGGCCGTGCTTGGCGGTCACGTACGCCGACTTCAGCGGCGACGCTTCGTGCGAGTGCACCGAGCCCATGTAGATCACGACACCGCCGCGATCGTCCTTGTACATGTGCTTGAGTGCGGCCTTGGTCGTCAGGAACGCGCCGTCGACGTGGATCGCCTGCATCTTCTTCCAGTCGGAGAACGAGTAATTCTCGATCGGGTTGACGATCTGGATGCCCGCATTCGACACGAGGATGTCGACCGAGCCGAACGTTGCGGCCACCTTGTCGATACCGCTGTTCACGGCTTCCTCGTTCGTCACGTCCATCGCGACGCCGATCGCCTTGCCGCCCGCCTTGACGATCTCGTCGGCAACGGCGTTCGCGCCGTCCTGGTTCAGGTCGGCGATCGCAACGGCCGCGCCCGCTTTCGCGAGCTCGAGTGCGATTTCCTTGCCGATGCCGCTCGCGGCGCCCGTGACGACTGCGGTCTTGCCATTCAGGTTGCTCATGTTCGAATTCCCGTGGTGAAAGGATTGACAGGGAGAAAGGACTGCGGACGTGTTACTGAGCCAGGTAATCGTAGACGACTTCGCCGAGACCCAGTGTCAAATCTGCGACCAGGTGGCGGGCTTCGACGATTTCGAGCACCGGCAGGTCGGCCACGGGCGCGAGCGCGTGCGGCGCCAGCTCGAGCGATGCGGGGCCCGTCCACGCGCCCTTCATCTTGATGTCCTGCATGTAGTAGCGCACCAGTTCGCAGACGCGCGCGGTGCCGTCGACGTGCGGGATGATCTTCAGCAGGAAATTGGGGCCGGCGAGACGCTTGGTCTGCTCGTCGATGTCCAGTTCCTTGTGCTTGTAGCCCATCGTGCCGGTGGCGACGCGCACCTTGCCGTAGTCGAGCGTGCCGAGGATGTGGTCGGTGTTCACGTGCAGCGTGGGCGACGCGAGCTTCTTCGGGAAGCCCCACAGCTCGCGGCCGCCGGCGATCGGCGGGTGATCGTCGAGATACATCGCGAGCGTATAGCCGCCCGGCTGGCCGTTGTATTCGACGGGAATCACCTGACCGCTTTCGGTGTAGTCGCCGAAGCCGGTCGAATCGGCCATGCGAATGAATTCGTAATGCACGAGCGGCTCGGTGACCTGCAGCGGCTCGGGGACGATTTCGCGGAGACGGTCCGGATCGGTGCGATACGTGATGATCAGAAACTCACGATCGACGAAACGGTACGGGCCCATCGGGAAGGCAGGGCTGGTCAACGGCATCGCAAACGCTTTCGATCGGACATCGCTGGGTTTCATGCGGACTCCTTGTTGTTGATCGCTTCGTGGATGAGTGCTCGTAAGCTCGTAATCCTATGCCTGTGCGTTACCGTTGTGCGATGCCGCATTTGGAATTAATTGTTGCCGATTTCGAAGCATTCGCAGCGTAAATATTGAGATGAATGACGCAAACGGCCTGGACGACACGCGGCGTCCCGATGTTTGCACACGTCGATGACGCCACGATGTGAAAAAGGTGAGTCTTTACGGGAGGCTGGGTGAGCCTTTACGGGAGACGGTCGCGCGGGAATATGACAATTTCGTGAACTTGTGTTGCAGTGCAGGCTCTAAGTGCGTTCGCCGCCGCGGGCTTCGTCGCGTGCGGCCGCCCATTAAGCATCGCTTAAGCGGGTGCGCCTTAGCATCGTTCGTATCAGGCCGGGCAACCGGCCGATTTTTTACGCCCCACGCAACCGGATTCATGCAGACCCTCAATCTCACCCTCTTTTCCGCCATCAACGCCGGGGTTGCGCCGCAGCCGGGCGTTGCCCGTCTCGCCATCTTCGCCGCCGACTGGCTCGTCTATGCGTTGCCCGCGATGCTGCTGCTGACCTGGATCTTCGGCGCGCGCCATACGCGGCGCCAGGCGATCGAAGCCGGCGTCGGCGTGTGCGTGGCGATCGTGCTCGCACAGATCATCGGACATTTCTGGTTCTCGCCGCGCCCGTTCATGGCCGGCGTCGGCACGCAACTGATTCCGCACGCGCCGGACAGCTCGTTTCCGAGCGATCACATGACGTTCGCGTGGAGCATGGCGGTCGGGCTGATGCTCGGCGGCACGACCCGGCTCACCGGGTTCGTGATGGCCGCGATGGCGGTGGCGATTGCATGGGGGCGGATCTATGCGGGCGTGCACTGGCCGTTCGACATGGCGGGCGGCGTGCTGGTCGGCACGGCAGGCGCGCTGGCTGCGCACCTGTACGGGCAACGCGTGACCGCGCTGCTCGAACGGCTTGGCGATTCGGTGCATGCCGTCGTGATGGGCCGCCGGCACGCGCCGTAAGCGGCAGGAGATCGGGCAGGACGCCGTCAGCCGGGCGTCTTGGCCGATTCGGCCGATGCGGACGGGCCGCCGCCCGCATCGTGTAGTTCAGGGGTATCGGCCGGGTGTTGCGTGGCGTCGCGGTCGAGTGCGCTTTCCTTCAGGATCGCGCACATCGCGACGAACAGCGCGAGTACCACCGCGGCAAGGCCGCAATAGCCGGCGATCTTCAGGTTGCGAAGGAACGGCGACGCGTGGCTTTCTTTTGTCATGACCGGGCGCTCCTGGGCGGGCTGCGGCGGCTGTCGCCCGACAGCGGCGTCGCACCCACAGATATATACCAGTCGCGATCGCGGTGCCAAGCCCGCTGGTGCGCCGACGCCACGATTGTGACATCGGCCGGTCAACCTCAATCGGGTACCCCTTGACCGGGTACCCGCTCCCGTCAGTCTTCCAGCGTTTCGTGCACGGCCGCCGCGCCGCGCTTCCAGTAGGCCGCCGCGCGGATGCGCGACTTGTCGACGCCGCGCTCGCCGGTCAAATGCTGGCGTACCGCACGCATCGACAGCGCTTCGCCCGCCGCCCACACGTAGCCGTCGCCGGACGGCGGCAGCGGCAGGTCGCGCACGGCATTCAGCAGCACGTCGCTGTCCGCCGCGTCGGCTTCGGCGCGGAAGCGCCAGATTTCATGCACGTCGGCGCGGGTGTCGAACGCGATCTGCGCGGTGCGATCCGCGACTTCCATCACGACGGCCACGCGCGCACCGGCCGGCAATTCCTCGAGACGCCGCGCGACCGCCGGCAGTGCCGTATCGTCGCCGATCAGCAGGTGCCAGTCGAAACCGGTCGGGACGACGAACGAACCGCGCGGGCCGCCGATGCCGAGCCATTGGCCGACGCGTGCCTGGGCGGCCCACTGCGACGCAGGGCCCGGGTGGTTCAGCACGAATTCCAGATCGAGTTCGCCGGCGGCGCGGTCGAAGCGGCGCGGCGTGAAGTCGCGCGCGACTGGCTTCGGCTCGCCTTCCGGAAACTCGGGACCATTAGCGCCGAGCGTCGGCAGCGCGGGCCGTTCAGCGCCGGGCGGCGGGAAAAATACCTTCACGTGATCGTCGAACGACGCGGATTCGAAATCCGCGAGATCGGGGCCGCCGAGCGTGACGCGCAGCAGGTGCGGCGTCACGGCGTGCACGCGCAAGACTTGCAGCAAGCGGAACTTGAGGGTGTGGCGCACGCGGGTCACGGTGCGGTCGGATGTGTTCTGCATCAATCCGTTCTCCTTAGGGTTTGACGGGCGGCGCGGATCACGCGCCGGTGCCGCCTTCGATTTCGGCCGTCGCGCGGCGCATGATGGCCGCGATGCGGCGCTGTTCGTCGGCGTCGGCGGCGCTCTTGTGCAGCAGCGCGCGCTTGAGTGCGAGGCGAGCCTCGACGAATTCCGGCAGCCAGCCAGCTTGCGCGTCGTCCTGCGTTTCATTGCCCGCCGATTCCCCGGCGAACGCGCGGCGCATGAACTCCATCTTGCGCGCGAGGTGCGTGAGGCGTGCGAACAGCGTGTCGACGCGTTCGCGCTGAGCGTCGAGATGCGCGCGGCCGGCGTCGGTCAGCGCATAGCGCTTGCGGTTGCCTTCCGCCTGGGACGCGACGAAGCCGACTTCTTCGAGATACGTGAGCGCCGGATACACCATGCCGGGGCTCGGGCTGTAGAAACCGTTCGAACGCGTGTCGAGCGCCTTGATCAGCTCGTAGCCGTGGCTCGGTTGCTCGGCGACCAGTGCAAGCAACAGCAGCTGGAGATCGTCGGAGCTGAACTGGCGGCCGCGCGGCATGCCGTCGTCGCCGAAATCGCCAAAGCCGCCGCGCCCGCCACGGCCACCGAACGGGCCGCCGCCAAACGGATCGTGGCCGCGACGGTGGCGGCCGATCGCGTACCAGAGACCGGCGAACCAGTCAGGGCGGCCATGCGCACCATGACCGTCGCATCGGGCATGGCCGCGGGAAGGGTTGTGTCGCATGATCGAGTCCTATATGTCGAAAAACATATCTAAAGATATATATCGAAAGATAGGTCGTCAAGGAGATTTATTGGGGCTGGATGGTGGGGTGAGGATGGGGCTGGCAGCGTGCGGCGGAGATTGCCGTCGACGCGTTCCAGCTCGTTCGTTGGCGAGTCGGTTACGACGATCGGACGGTCGACGCGTTGCCGGCATCTGCAGCCTTTGCCGGCAATTGATCGTGACGTAACGGCGTGCCGACACGTATCCGCTTGCCGATGACACTGCGAGACATTGGCCGTGACGCACCAGAACTGCGCAGTAATTCATGTAATGCAATCTACTAAAACACCGGCGGTCATTATTTAAATCGTTTGAACTATTTAATTTATTTTCTTTTGATCAAACAAAATTTCCGCGCCGGCAAAGGTATTTAAATGCGTCCCGTCATCCAATGAGGTGCCTCTGCTCAACTCAAGCCTGTCATGGGTCGCTGGGCAATGAAGAATTTCGACCCTTTATATTTGAACTGAAGCTTCGCCGAAAATGTAAAGCATTGCAATATCAAAACGGTATTTGAGCATTTCGATTGCGACGCATGATTTTGTTTGGCAGGATTTTCATCAAGTTGCTCGAATTAAAAAAACAAAACGGCAGGCCATTCAATCAGCCGCAATAACACGTGCCGGATGAGCAACGATTCGAAAGGAAGCTGACGAAGGAACTGGTAACGAGGCGGCGAACGGTCGACATCGTTCGCGATCATTGAATCAATCGCTTTCCCGGGCGTCGACGCGTCACTCGAGCGACCCGGGCGAATCCGACACGAGGCAGCCATGGCGATACTCAAGAACGATTCTTCCGGGGAAGCGTGCCTGCTCCGCGCGTATCACGTGTTCGGTCGCGATACCGCGCGCTGCGATACGGTCATCCGCGACGCGTCGGTATCCCGTGTCCATGCCCATATCCGCTGGGCCGGCGGGCTATGGGAGCTCCACGATCACAGCAGCAACGGCACGTCGGTATCGGGCGTGCCGTTGCGCGACGGCGAGCACGCGGTGCTGCAGCGAGGCGACGTCATCCGGTTTGGCACGGCGGGTGTCGCTCCCTGGCGCGTCGATGCGCTCGACGATCCGGCCGATACGCTGTGGCCGGTACGGGGCGCCGTGCATCCGATCGTGCTCACGCCGCGCCAGATCCTGGCCGCCCACGCCGCGCAGCCGGTCACGATCGTCCAGTCGCCGGCCGGCGAATGGCTGTGCGACGACACGTTGCCGCCGCGCGCGCTCCATGACGGCGATGAAGTGTCGACGGGTGGCTTCACGTGGCGCGTGGCGCTCGTGCGCCATGGCTCGACCATGACGCTGCGCGCGCCTGCCGATCCGGCCGCGCCGTCCCGACTGCTCGAATTCTTCGTCAGCCGGGACGAAGAGCACGCGCGTGCGCTGCTGCACATTCGCGGCGGTGTGGTCGATCTCGGCGAGCGCGCGCATCACTACAGCCTCGTCACGCTTGCCCGCGCACGCTCGGCCGACATGCAGGCCGGCTACGACGCCGCCACGCAAGGCTGGATCGAACTCGACCGGCTGGCACGCATGCTCGGTATCGATACGTCCCATCTCAACGTGCAGATTCATCGCGCGCGGAGCCAGTTCGCGGCGCTGCCGGGGCTGGACGCGAGCCAGCTCGTCGAGCGGCGGCGCGGCAGCGTCCGCTTCGGCGATTTCCCGTTCCGCGTCATGCGCGGCGAGCGCCTCGAGTGCCAGTCGGTGCCGCGCGTCGAGCCGCGTATCGGCATGCATCGTCCGGTGCCGGATCCGGTCGTCTACTGCTCGTGAGCACGGAACGACAACCCGGGTTGCCGACGGCGTCACGCGCACGCGTCGGGCCGCATACGCGTGAATCGCGGCAGCCCGCCGCGCCTTTCGCGACGTTGGCCGGCAAGCGGCATTACCGGCTCGGTGCGTTGCTCGGTGAAGGCGGCAGCGGCGTGGTGTTCCGCGCGACCTGCTGCGAGACGGGGCAAGACGTCGCGATCAAGCTGATGCGAGGCGATGTCGCGCGGACTGCAACCGAGCGCGCGCGCCAGCGCATGCGCTTCCGGTACGAGACAGGCCTGTGCGAGGCGCTACGTCACCCGAACATCGTGGCGTTGCTGGACAAGGGCGAGGCACCCGACGGGCGGTTGTTCGCCGTATTCGAACGGGTGCAGGGCCGGACCCTGCGCGACCGGCTTGCGATGGAGGGGCCGCTGTCGGCCGTCGACACGGGGCGACTGATGACGGAGGTGCTCGCTGCACTCGCCGCTGCGCATCGCCGCGGCATCGTGCACCGGGATCTGACGCCGCACAACATCGTGATCGCGATGGCCGACGACGGGCCGCACGCGAAGCTGCTCGATTTCGGGATCGGTGCGCTGTTGCCCGGCACGGCAGATATCGCGCCGCAGGCCGCGACGCTCGCGGTCGAGGTGCTCGGCTCGCCGTCATATTGCGCGCCCGAGCAATTGCGCAACGAACCGCCGACGCCCGGAAGCGACCTGTATGCGTGGGGCCTGGTCGTGATCGAATGCCTGACGGGCGAAGTCGTGATGCAGGGCGCAAGCGTGGCCGACATTCTGTATCAGCAGCTCAGCCCGGTGGATGTCGCGCTTCCGCCGTCGGTCGCGTCGCATCCGCTCGGCTCGGTGCTGCGGCATGCGTTGAGCAAGAATCCGGCGCAGCGTGCCGCCTCGGCCGACGAACTCGCGGCGCAGTTTCGCGCGATCAATTTCGCTGCGCTCGTCGGCCCGTTCGATGCCGGCCGTGCAAGCCGGCGCATGCAGCCGCACCCGTTCACACCGCGCAGCGAGGCAGTCGCAACGGCTGGCGAATACCGGCAGGTCACCACGCTGTGCTGTTGCGTGACGATCACCGGAGACGGCCGGCAACGCCATGCGGGAACCGATCACGGCGCCCTGCTCGACCGCTACGAGGCGCAATGGCTGACGAAGTGCACGGATATCGCCGTCGGCTATGGCGCGCAGGTCGATGAGCGGCTCGGCGACACGCTGCTGTTCCATTTCGGCCTGCAAGGCGATATCGACCGGCCCGCGCGCCGCGCGGCGCGTGCGGCACTCGACATGGTGCGGGTGGCCGGGCGCGCACGGC
>NZ_JAAGPE010000042.1:0-234 GCF_017104605.1 Burkholderia sp. Ac-20384
TAAAAAAAAAAAAAAACAATATGCAATCCTCATCATACCACATCATAACAACACACACACCCAAATCCACATAACGCACCTCCGACGCTACCACACACACATACGTGCTCGACCCTGTGTCTCTCACGTACTCCACCCTCTTTCACACTTACTCCCACCCCTCTTCTCCCTTCACTACACACTTCATACTACCGTACGTACACCACACAGACTCACCGTATCAATATAACATTT
>NZ_JAAGPE010000428.1:0-239 GCF_017104605.1 Burkholderia sp. Ac-20384
TGGTGTTGTAAGAAGATGAGTATAGTGTAAAAGATGCCTGTGTGAGGTATAGAAGTAATTAGACTAGAAGATGGTTAGATAGACTGTATACTTGCTTTAGAATGTAAGTGGGTACATGCAGCGCTGATAAAGTTTAGTGCAGTGGTGGTATGTAGTGAGAGATGGGATTGTCTGTTTATTGTGTTGTTGTGTATAATACTGCGACTCTCTCTTGTTTTTTTTTTTTTTTTTTTAATGTG
>NZ_JAAGPE010000429.1:0-5771 GCF_017104605.1 Burkholderia sp. Ac-20384
TTGCTGCCGGCCGCGCCGCTGCTCGGCGCGGCCGATGGCGCGGCCGACATGCCGCCCGTTGCGCTCGTGTCCGAGCTCGCGCTGCTGCTGTCGCTTTCGCTCTTCTTCTGGCAGCCCGCACCCGCCGCCAGGCCCGCAATCAGGAGGCCGGCGAAGACGGCTCGCGATACATGACGAAGTGAATATCGCTGCATGACACCTCCGCTGATGTCGATGTGGATGGAGCCCGCTGACGAGCAATTCCCGTGCCGCACCGGCCGTCGCGGGCGCCTGCATTCCATTCATTTTTCAAATGACGCCTAACCGAATATTTAATTTCCCATCACCGTGCCGGCCTTCCATACTCGCGAACAAATCCGAGACATAACGTCCACGGCGGCCGGGCCGGCGCAGCGTTCCCACGCTGCCGGTTTCGCGCCCCGCACATGGAAGGAGACAACGGCGTGCAACTGGAAGCCACCCACCGCCCGGGCATCGTGCTCGGCGCGGACGACGCATCGCATCGAACCGATTCGGCCGCGCGCGACCCCGCGCTGAGCCCGCGGCTGCACAACCCCGACCTCGCACCCACCAAGGCCGAGGGCCGGACGTGGGGCCGCTACAGCATCTTTGCGCTGTGGACCAACGACGTGCACAACATCGCGAACTACTCGTTCGCGATCGGGCTGTTCGCGCTCGGCCTGTCGGGCTGGCAGATGCTCGCGTCGCTCGCGATCGGCGCGGTGCTCGTGTACTGCTTCATGAACCTCACCGGCTACATGGGCCAGAAGACCGGCGTGCCGTTCCCGGTGATCAGCCGGATGAGCTTCGGCATCTACGGCGCGCTGCTGCCCGCAATGATCCGCGCGGTGATCGCGATCGCATGGTTCGGGATCCAGACCTATCTCGCGTCGGTCGTGCTGCGCGTGCTGCTCACCGCGATCTGGCCGGGCCTCGCCGCGTTCGACCAGAATGCGATCTTCGGGCTGTCGACGCTCGGCTGGGTCACGTTCGTCGCGATCTGGCTCGTGCAGATCGGCATCCTCACGTACGGGATGGAAATGGTCCGCAAGTACGAGGGGCTGGCCGGCCCGGTGATCCTCGTCACGACACTGTCGCTCGCCGCATGGATGTATAGCCGCACCGGCGGCCATCTCGCGATGTCGATCGGCAAGCCGCTGACCGGCTTCAGGATGTGGACGGAGATCTTCGCGGGCGGCTCGCTGTGGCTCGCGATCTACGGCACGCTGGTGCTCAACTTCTGCGATTTCGCGCGCTCGTCGCCGAGCGCGAAGACGGTGCGCGTGGGCAACTTCTGGGGCCTGCCGGTCAACATCCTCGTGTTCGCGACGATCAGCTTCGTGCTCGCCGGCGCGCAGTTCAAGCTGAACGGCCACATCATCCACAGCCCGACGGAAATCATCGCGACGGTGCCGAACAAGCTGTTCCTCGTGCTCGGCTGCCTCGCGTTCCTGATCGTGACGGTCGCCGTGAACATCATGGCGAACTTCGTCGCGCCGGCTTTCGTGCTGACGAGCCTCGCGCCGCATCGCCTGTCGTTCCGCCGCGCGGGCCTGATCAGCGCAACGGTCGCCGTGCTGATCCTGCCGTGGAACCTGTACAACAGCCCGATCGTGATCGTCTACTTCCTGTCCGGCCTCGGCGCGCTGCTCGGCCCGCTGTACGGGATCATCACGGTCGACTACTGGCTCGTGCGCAAGCAGCGCGTGAACGTGCCCGACCTCTATACCGAAGCGCCGACCGGCACCTACTTCTACACGCGCGGCGTGAACCGCAAGGCGCTCGCGGCGCTCGTGCCGTCCGCGCTGATCTCGATCACGCTCGCCGTCGTGCCGGCCTTCAGCGCGATGACGCCGTTCTCGTGGCTGCTCGGCGCAGCCATCGCGGGCACCGTGTACTGGCTGCTGGCCGATCGCAACCGGCACTACGAGGAGCGTTCGGGCGAGCCCATCGCGGTCGCCTGCGCCCAACACTGAAACACATGCATACGGAGTCGCAATGAGGATCCTGGTAGTCAACGTCAACACGACCGAGTCGATCACCGACGCGATCGCCGCGCAGGCGCAGGCCGCCGCGTCGCCGGGCACGGAGATCGTCGGGCTGACGCCGCGCTTCGGCGCGGAGTCGATCGAAGGCAACTTCGAGAGCTACCTCGCAGCGATCGCCGTGATGGATCGCGTGATGCGCTACGACGAGCCGTACGACGCGGTGATCCAGGCCGGCTACGGCGAACACGGCCGCGAAGGGCTGCAGGAACTGCTGACGGTGCCCGTCGTCGACATCACCGAAGCGGCCGCGAGCGTCGCGATGCTGCTCGGCCACCGCTACTCGGTCGTCACGACGCTCGACCGCACGGTGCCGCTGATCGAGGATCGCCTGAAGCTCGCCGGGCTCGACGCGCGCTGCGCGTCGGTACGCGCCAGCGGCCTCGCGGTGCTCGAGCTCGAGGAGAACCCGGCCCGTGCGATCGAGTCGATCGTCGGCCAGGCGCAGCGCGCGGTGAAGGACGATCACGCGGAAGTGATCTGCCTCGGCTGCGGCGGGATGGCCGGCCTCGACCGGCAGATCGAGGAATGCACGGGCGTGCCGGTCGTCGACGGCGTCTCGGCCGCGGTCGCGCTCGCCGAGTCGCTGGTGCGCCTGAAGCTGAAGACGTCGAAGGTCCGCACGTACGCGCCGCCGCGCCCGAAGCGGATCGTCGGCTGGCCGGGCACCTTCGCACAATGACGCGCCGCCGGCCCGCTGCTGCGTCGCACTCGGGCATCGGGTCGCCAGGAGGTGGTTCGGCATGCGGGACCCACTAGACCCGAACGCCCTGCCCCGCGACGCGTCCGACGCCGCGGGCGCGCTCGACGTGCTCGATGCGCGGCTGATGCGCATCCTGCTCGTGCTGCTGACCGAGCGCACCGTGTCGCGTGCGGCCGTGCGCCTGAACATGTCGCAGCCGGCCACCAGCGCCGCGCTCAAGCGCCTGCGCACGCTGCTCGGCGATCCGCTGCTGGTGCGCAGCCGCTACGGGATGGTGCCGACCGAGTTCGGTGCGCGGCTGATCGAACCGCTGCGCAACGCGCTGCGCGTGATCGACTTCATCCGCATCCAGCAGCCGACGTTCGACGCACGCACGTCGGTGCGCACCTACCGGATCGGCTGCCCCGACTACCTGAACGTGCTGTTCGTGCCGAAGCTCGTCGCGCTGTTCCGCGAACGCGCGCCGAATGCGCAGCTCGTGTTCCATCCGCTCGGCGACGGCTTCGACGACGAGCGCGCGCTGGCCGATGGCGAGCTCGACGTCGTGATCGACAATCGCCCGGCGCGCTCGTCGCGATTCCGGCAGGACGACCTGTTCGACGATCGCGTCGTGTGCCTGATGCGCGCGACGCATCCGCTCGCACGGCGCGGCACGATGACGGCTGAGGATTTTGCCGAAGCGCCGCAGCTGTGCCCGACGCCGTCGTGGCTCGAAGCGTCCGGCGCGATCGACAAGCAGCTCGAACGCGTGGGCCTGCAGCGGCGGATCGTCGTCACGCTGCCGCACTTCGAACTCGCCGCGCATGCGCTCGTGCGCACCGACATGCTGCTGACCACCACGTACCGGCTCGCGCGGCACTATGCGAAGCTGCTGCCGCTCGCTGCCGTCGCACTGCCGGCCGAACCGCCGGACATCGTGTACCGGATGACGTGGAACGAATCGGGCGAGTGCACCGAGGGCGTGCGCTGGTTGCGCGGGCTGATCGCGGAAGCGACGTGCGCGTGGCTCGACGCGGAAGCGAGGCTGCCGGCAGTGGCGGCGGTGGCCGCCGCCGGGACCGATGCGGATGCCCGGACGACCACGCAGGCCATCGCCGATACGCCCGAACCCACACGGCGTACGCGCCGCAGACAGGCGACGCATTGCCACGCATCGCGTCAACCGCGTGTCGCCCATGCGGCACGTATCCACCGGCTCGCGACGAAGTCGCATTGACCAGCGCGTGCGCCGGTTGCGCCTGATGGTTATCAAGGATCGACTCGTCTGCACCCGGCCGGATCGCCTGAATCATCCATTCCTCTGACGCAAGTCAGACCGGTCCTATTTACCGCCCCCGCACCGGATCATCAGAATGACGCCTCGAACACCTGCCGACACCGATCTCATCGACGATCGAGCGGCCACCCAACCGAGGAAACAAGCATGAAGAAGGCACTGGTCGTGCTGGCCGTACCGGCCGCACTGCTCGCGAACAGTGGCGCATTCGCGGGCACGCAAGACTGTGCGACTCGCATCCGCGCGTTGCAAACGCAGATCGACAACGCGAAGCGCTTCGGCAACACACAGCAGGCGATGCGCCAGCAAGCGGCGCTCGAACAGATCAAGGTCAACTGCACGGACGCCGGTCAGCTCGCGCGCGCCGAACGCAGGGTAGCCGACAAGCAGCGCGACCTGCGTAATGCGGAGGACGAGGTACGCGACGCGCAGGCGCGTGTCAACGAAGCCGAAACGCTCGGCGACGCCAGGAAGATCGCCAAGGCGCAGCGCAAGCTCGCCGACAAGCAGCACCGGCAGCGCGAAGCGGCACGCGATCTGCACGATGCGCAGGTCACGCGTGATGCGCTTAAAGGCTGAAACGGCGTGCCGCGTCAGACATGCCGTGCCAGCACGAGCAGCACCGACAACGACACGATCGACCCCAACGTCGACAGCAGGATCGTGCGCGACGTCACCTGCGCTTCGCGCCCGTAGAACTCGGCCAGCATGTACGGCCCCGTGCCGGTGGGCAGCGCGGCGAGCACGACGGCGATCTGCGCAAGCACCGGCGGCAGTGCGAACACACGCACGCCAAGCCACCACGCCAGCGCGGGCTGCACGAACAGCTTCACCGCGGTCAGCGCAACGCTGCCGCGCGGCGCCGCGCCGGACGCCTCCCGCTTCTCCGCGAGAAACAGCCCGAGGCTGACGAGCGCGCACGGGCTCGCGGCCCCGCCGAGCAGCTTCAGGAACGTATCGACCGGCGCACCGAGCGGCACCTGCGCGGCCGACACGCAAACGCCGGCCAGCGGCGCGACGATCAGCGGGTTGCGCAGCAGCGCGCCGACAACTTTCCACATCAGTTTCAGCGGCGCGCGGTCGCGCTGCAGCCCGATCTCGATCAGGACGATCGCACCCGCAAACAACACGCATGCCACGAGAATGGTCGCGATCGTGGTTGGCGTGAGGCTGTCGGTGCCGAACGCGAGCAGGCACAGCGGGAAGCCGAGATACCCGGTGTTCGGGTACGACGCGGCGATCGCGTCGATGCTCGCATCGGCGAGCACGCGCCCCGCGAACAGGCGCCATGCGAGCACGCCGACGAAAACGAGCGCACAGGTCAGCGCGAACGTGGCAACGAAGGCCGGCTGATACAGCTGGTGCCACGACGCGTGCGCCATGATCTGGAACAGCAGCGCGGGCAGCGCGAGCCACACGACGAAGCGGTTGAGTTCCGAGGCCGCCGCCGGCCCGAGTACGCCGCGCCGGCGGCACAGGAACCCTGCCGCGATCAGCCCGAACACGGGCAACAGAATCTCGATCGTCGATGACATCTGGCATACGCTGCGTGAAACCGGAACGCGCCAGCTTAATGGTTCCGCCGGGTCGCGTCCAATGTGCGGCGCGTGCTGCCCCGTGCGTCACGCGCCGTCGCGCATCGGTTGCGTAAGCAACTTGTAGGCCACGACGGCCGCGACCAGCGCGAGCCCGCCGCTCACCGTCAGCGCGTCGGCGAACCCGCTCGCGAACGCGACGGGCGCCGCCT
>NZ_JAAGPE010000430.1:0-5910 GCF_017104605.1 Burkholderia sp. Ac-20384
TGACGGTGGCGGCGGCCGTGCGTGAGCAGCGCAATGCGTGCATTGCGCTCTGGATGGTTGGTCCGGGCGGGGCGACGGCCGTGCCAGATTGCGGGTGGTGGCCCGCGCTGCGCCAACGCGGAAAACACGAGCGCGCCATCTCAGCGTCGAGGGCAGGTCGAATCGGCTGGCGCGACCGGGAAGCGCCCGAGGTGGCAGGCGAGCAGACGCCCGGGCACAGTATTCGGCTACACTTTCCGGCAAGGGGGAGGGGCACGATGGAGTAATCGACGCCATGACGGCAGATACAGGAAAGACGACGCGCGCACCGAAGTCGCTGGACGACGAAATCACGCGAGCCGAGCAGAAGCTGAAGCGGCTGCAGGAGCAGAAGCGGACGAACGAGCGCAAGGCGCTCGAGCGCAACGAGCGTGCGATTTTTGATGTGCTGAAAGCCGAGAAGCTGAACGAGGTTCCGGCGGAGAATTGGAAAGCCGGGATTGCGGCCATTCGCCGTGCGCTTGGTGTTTCGCCGCCAGCGCCATCGAGTCCGCCAGCAGCGGCAGCTGTCGCGGCTGAATCAAAGCCGGGAGCCTAAGCGGTGCGGGCGGTTCTGGCGTAGGGGCAATCTGGTGTCACGGGGCTCTTCGTGACACCAGATTGCCCCAAATTATTTCGCGCGTCGCGCGAACTGGACAACGCTTTGGTCGCGGGCTGGCGGGTGGTCGCGGCGCAGCGGCGAGCGCCCGCCAGCCCGCGACGCCGCGCAAAAACGCAGCGACGGCGCGTCGGCGAGCGAACCTGTATTGCCGCCATCTCATCGGCCGGCTCGCCGGGGAGCTACCATGGTATGTACGCATATTTGACGCTGTCCGCTAGCGCGGCTTTCCAAGTCGCGGTGCTGGGAAGACTACCCTGTTCGATGTATGAATCCGCGATTCGCCTCCCGAGCGGAACGTCAACTTCGTATGCCCAAATCGCTGTCCACGGCACATCGTCGTTGACGGCTCCAACATGCGCGGCGAGGGATTCAGCCGCGACGTCTGCGAAGAGTTGAAACAGTTCGATGCCGCCGCCCTTGTCGTCGGTGAACAAAAGTCTTTGACTGAAACCGATTGCGATCGCAGCGGCGCTGATCGCAACCGCACGGAAATCACCCTCGTTAGGCATGCGTCGTCCCTCGTCGATAGAAGATCGCCCGCCGGAGCGGGCGTCAAAGTCAAACACGCTGATACGCTTCGACGTGGACGTCGGGAATCCGTTTGAAGCGGCCGTTGTTGATTCCCCACTGGAGCACGCCACGCACGTCGAGCCAGTTCCGGATCGACATTTTTTCGCTCACGGCGGCTTTGATCTCCGACCAGTGAACCGGGTTCTCGCCAATGGTTGCGCTGAGGATAGCGAGACACTCATGCTGTTGGTCTACGTTCATCATTCTTCCTGTCGAGTGGGTGAACGGTGCTCTACTGCGTGAACGCACCGTCGTACGCGGTGCGCTGATCGGCGGTGAGCTTCGCTGCGTCAATCTCCGTCGCGCCGTGGAAAATCATCAGGGCGTACGGGTCGGCCAGAATGCGCGCCTCCCGACACAGGATCGGGTCGCCGTCTCCGCTCGGCCGCCGCGAACGCCAGATATTGATCGCTCGCTCAAGCTGCTCGATGCTCACATGGGTTGTGCTGTTCATGACGCTCTCCACAAGGCGCGCCCGAATCCGGGCGCGCGAGGTTCAGTTCCCGGAATGCCAATTCGCTTCCATTTCCTTCGCGGCACCGATTGCCTCCTGAAGCGTCGCACGCGGACGCCCGTTCGTTGGCTCACAATCGCCGCCCTGGTGAGACACTTCGAGGGCAGGCACGAAGCCGTCAGGGGTTAGGCTCACACTCGGACGCGTTTCATTGAGGCCATCCATGTCGCTCAACCATTCGCCGAACCAGACAGCGCAACCGCACGCCTCGGCATCGTAGCCTTCATCCCACTGACGCAGCAGGAATGTCGCTTCCGTGAGCATGACGGGGGGCGTATCGTTCTTCTCACGACATGCATACCTGCCCGACTCGCGCGCGTAACATTCAGCATCGCACAGGTGTTGCTCGGCATCTATTTGCATCCCAGCGGTTACAGCGATGCGATGAAGCGCGAGCTGCACGCGCGCTTCAAGCGCAAAGTCGAAGCTATCGACGGGGGCACGGTACGTTTGCATTTTTCTCTCCGATTGGCGCGCCGTCGGTCGGCGCGCCTGCGAATTGGTCAATGGAAGATGCCGAGCGCTTCGCGAATGACGCGTTGAGCGCTCGCCGTGCCGTAGCGCTCGCCGCGCGCGTGCGCCTTTTCGAAGACGCTGATCGCGACATTGATTTGCCACGCGGTCCAGTTGATCGTGGGGAGAGTGAACGCCAGTTCGCCGTCGTCGCCGTGATGGACTGCAACAAAGGGTGCAGCCCCTTCGGGGCGCACAAGCGCGAAAAATCCTTCGGTGATGCCGTCGACATCCACGTCGTCATTGCAGATAGTCATGCTTGCTTCTCCGGTTAGTGCCAAACCGGCGACCATGCGCCGGACGGTTGGCGGAACAAAGTGATGCGTTGCACGCGACCGGCAACGCTCGTTTCAAGGCGGACGGCGCGCGCGTCGTCGTCCGGGCGCGTCCAACGGTGCAGGACACGAATCGGGGCGTCGACGGCACAGCCGAGCCAGTGAGCAGCGGTGGCACGCAGACGATTTTTCGGTTGTCGAATGCCTGCCTGGCGGTGAGCCTCGGGGGGTGCGGGGGGAACGCCCGCGCGTGTGTGCGTGATTCGGTCGGGGGTGGTTGCGCTCACGATTTCGTCCTTTTGTGTCGGGTTGTGGATCTGCCATTGGGAGCCGCCTCGACGCGTTTTTAGCGGGGTGGGTCAGGGGTGCAAGGGAACCGTGGAATACCGGAGCGCGCGAAGCGCGCGAGGATATGCCGCGAAAGTCCCTTGCACCCCTGACCCATTCCGCTATGCGTCGAAGAGGGGCGGCTCCCAATGGCAGATCCACGCGCTTAACCCGGCGCAAAAGGATGGAGCGCAACCACACGCTTTCCCCGGCCGGATCACGCACACGGCGCGGGGCGCACTTGCCCCGCGCCCCCTCGGCCGGCATAGCCGGCCGCAAGACCTGCTTTCCGCCCGCGCGCAGCGGGCGCGTGTTCCACGAGCAAGCGAAGCGCGCAGCGCCGGCACGGCGCGCAGACGTCAGGGATTGAAGCCCGTCAGGGGCGAGACTCGCGCAGCGAGGCTCGACGCGAAGCGCGAAAGCCCGGCCCGGAGCGCAGCGGAGGGAGACGCCCAAGCCTACGCGCCGGGCAAGCGCCGCCAGTGCATGCAATAAAGCACATGCACGCGAAACACGGCACCGGACCGGTGAGCCTTTACGGGACCGACTGAGGCAAGGAAGGTGAGAGATTTCGGGGGCCGGTCGCGAATTGCTGCGACCTGGTCCACCAGCGCACACGAACAATCGCGCGCGGTGCGCCAGCGGGCAGGGTGCGCCCGCTGGCGAAACTCAGGTCAATCTCGCGGCGGCATGCCTTCGGCTTCAGCGACAGCCGTCTCGTCGCGGCCATCGTCCGTCGCTTCGGCCACGGCGGCCGACTCGGTCCCGTCGTTCGCCTCGTCGGCATCGTGCGCGCCCGATGCGTCGTCGTCGCCGTCATCTTCCTCATCCACGTCCGACGACGTGGCAGCGTGATTGCGCCAGAGGGGCCGCGACCGCGTTTCGGCGCGGGCGAAGTGGTCGGGAAGCCAGCCGGTCCCGCTCACGATCCGTTCGGCCTCGGTTGCGGCGTCGCCCTTCTTCAACTTCATGATCCGCATGCCTTCGGCGGGCGACACGGCGACGGTCACGACCTCCGCAATGCGTGCCTTCGACACGTGGTCGAAGTAGCTGGCGCGTGTCGGCTTCCATTCGTCGGCGAGATCGAGATTCAGCGCGGGGACCAACGCATTGATGCTATGTGCGCCCTCATCGGTCGCGACACCATCGACGCTTGCACCGACATACTGCGCGAGGATGAGCATGAGACGTTCATCGGATTGCTCGATACACCACGTGAGCAACGCGTCGGTGTCGTTCGGGACGATGCCGCCCCATGCGCCGCGTTGGTCGGCGCAGAGGCGATAGGGCAGGTCGTCGGCAAGCTCGGTCGCATGCCGCTCAACCTTGCCGGTGTGGTCGTGCCACTGGATGTCGATGGCGCTGGCAGACTGTCCGGGCGCATAGTCGGTAACGAGAAACCGGTGAACGAGCACGGCGAGCGCGACGTGCGGCTGGCGCGCGAGCGCCATGCCGACGGCGGCGGTACGCCGGGCATTCAGGCGCAGGGTGAGGGTTCCCGAATGCGGGTCCTTCGCGGGCGGTGCAGACTGTGCAACGCTGCCACCGGCTGCGGGCGGCGTTGGCGTTTCGCTGGCGAGCGTACCGTCACCATCGGTTTCGTCGTCTCCGACCGGCGGCGTCGCGGCTCGCCGGGTCCACCCGCGCACAACTTCGAGCGCGCCGTCTTGGTCGATGGTGACGACAGCACCGCCCCCGACCATCTGGAGCGGTGTGTAGACGTACAGCGATTCCTCGATCGCAGCGTAGCGCAGAGAAAGGGCGGTCTCTTCGTCACATAGACGCTCGTAGGTGGCTTCATCGACGTCGTCGGCCTCCTTCTCCACTTCGATGGCCTCCATCCGCGCGTCGATCGCCTCCATTTCCTGCTGTTGTGCTTCGATGGGCGGGACAGCAGTAGCAGGCACGCGCTGCAAACCTACCTTTGCGTTGTAGTCGAACACGGTAATCGGCTCGACCCAATCCCAACCTTCCTCTTGAACCTTCGCCGCAATGGTCGTCAGTTGCTCAACCGCAACGCGCTCCATCAGCGCATGATCGGCATACCACGCCGTTCCCTGATCGGAGAACAGGTCGCGGCGCACGGCACCACCTGCCGCCTCGTAAGCGTCGATCCCGACGAACAGGGCAATGCGGTTGCTCTGAAAGTCGTGTTCGCCCGCCACCAGCTTGCGGCGAATCGCATGCGGCTCGCGGTCATGGGGCTTCGCGTCGAACCAAACGCTTTCCTGCTCGGCGTGGCTATCGGACAGCGCGAGCGCCTGCATCTGGTCGGCTCGAATTTCGTCGGCGCGGAACAGGTCGACCAGCTTGGGCGAGACGCGGGCGAGCTTCAGGCGACGCTGCACAAGTTGCGGGGTGGTCCCGTAGATTTCGGCAATTTCCGCCACGGTGCGCCCCGCATCGACCAGCACGCGATACGCGTCGCACTGGTCGGCGGGATGCATCGGCTCGCGCATTTCGTTCTCGCTGGTGCTGATCAGCACGGCGGCCTCGACGGACACGACCGTGCAGCGAATTTCCTCATCGAGACTGATCCGGCCACGCTCGACCAGTTCCAGCAGCGCCAGCCGCCGCGATTCGCCAGCGGCCGCGCCGAAGGTCTGCGCCCGCTTCGCACCCACCTTCATCGGATGCACGATGATGTTTTGCAGCAGACCGACATGGTCGATGTTGTTGGCGAGCGCCGAAATGCCGGTGCGCTTCGTGCGGCGGACATTGAACGGCGAAGCGACGAGACGTTTCAAGGGAATGAGGCGTTCTTCGCCTGCCTGCAGGTGCGCCTCGGGGGGTGCGGGGGGAACGCCCGCGTCGTGGGCGAGTGCCGGGATTTCGGTGATCACTGCGTTCATACATCCTCCTTGCTGTGGTGGAAAATCTCTGCCTTTGGAACTGCCTCGACGCATAGGAGCGCCAGCGCGACGGCACGGCAGGGGCGCGCGCAAGGCCGCACGCGGAGCGCAGGCGAAGCCGAGCACCGAACGGGCGCAGCGCGCGGCGTAGCGAACCCTTGCCATGCCGGCACGCAGCGCTATGCGTCGGGATGAGGCAGTCCGAAGGCGGCGCCACCG
>NZ_JAAGPE010000431.1:0-5890 GCF_017104605.1 Burkholderia sp. Ac-20384
CCCGAGCACCTTGCCGTCCAGCGTCAGCGTCGCGCGCGCGGTGACGGCGCCGTGGCTCTGCGACTGGCCGTCGAACACCTGTTCGAATTCGTTCAGGTCGACCTTGAGCGTCGGCGCGCGCACGCCGTCGGACCCTTCGAGCACCGTGCCGCGCGACGACAGCGCGCCGCGCAGCCGCTGCGTGAGCAGTTGTGCGGGCGGCGCGGTCCAGCGGCTGTCGCGATAGACGGCCACGTGCTGCGCGTCCACGTACGCGAGGCGGTAGGCAAACTTGTCGGAGTCGAGCGCGTCGGGCGCGGCGACGTCGAGCACCTTCAGCGCGGGGCCCGGGCCCGCGGTCACGACCGACGTGGCCGGCCCGAGGTCATAGCGGACATTCGACAGCACCGCGCTGTTGCCGGCGCAGCCGGCCGCGAGCGACAGCGTCAGCACGGCAAGCGCGGCCGCGGCGGGACGCAGCGCGCGGTCAAGGATTCGTGGCATGGCGTGTTCCTGCATGATGTTTCCGGTTTCGATGGGTATCACTGCCCGGCCGTCGCACCCGGCCAGACGAAGCCCGGCTCGCCGGGACCCGGCGCCGCGCCGGGCGAACCGAACAACAGACTGCGCGGATTGCGGCCAAGTTCACCGGCCACGTCCTTCAATTGCCGCGATGCGTCGCCGACGCTGCCGGCGAGCGCATTGAAGCGCGGCAGCGTGTCGTACTGCACGCGCGCGTTGAGCCCGTTCAGCGCGACGCCGATCTGCTCGGCGGCCGTGCCGGCCTTGTTCAGGTTCGACACGAGCGGCCCGTTCGGCTGCAGCAGCGTGTTCGCCGACGCCATCGCGCGGTTCACCTCGTGCATCGTTTCCGGCAGCGCGGTCACCGCCGGGCCGAGCTGCTTCGTCAGCGTGGTGGCGCCATCGGCCGCGTGCTGCAGGCTTTCGGCGGTCGCGCGCAACTGCTCGCGCATCTCGGGCGACATCAGCGCATTCGCGCTCTTCGCCGCCAGTTCGAGCTGCCGCAGCAGCACGTCGCCACGCTCCTGGATCTGGTCGAACAGGCTCGGCCGCATCGGGATCTGCGCGATCGCCTTGGTCGAAGAAGGCAGCGGCGCCAGGTCGCGGCCCGTATCTTCAAGCTGCACGAACGCGATGCCCGTCACGCCCTGGAAGCCGAGGCTGCCGTAGGTCGACTGCGTGATCGGCGCGTCCTGGTCGACGAGGATCCGGATCCGGATCTGGCCCGGGTGCGAGCGATCGAAGCCGATCGACTGGACCTTGCCGACGTCGAGGCCGCGAAAGCGCACGGCCGCGTCCGGGAACAGCCCCGTCACGTTGGTGCGCGCGAGCAGGTCGTACGGCACGCGCACGGTGCGGTCGACGTTGAACCAGAACACGGTGCCCGCGATCGCGAGCGTCAGCGCAATCGTGAACAGGCCGGCCCAGAACGCATGTGATTTGTTTTCCATTCGCGGATTCCTTCGTGCCTACAGCTCGACGCTCGACAGCGCCGGTTCGAGGGCCGCCTTCGGCAGCTTCGCGCGCCGCTCGGGCGGCAGCGCCTGCAATGCGCGGCGCCCGCGCAGCCCCAGGAAATATTCGTGGATGAACGGATGGTCGACGTTCGCGGCTTCCTCGACCGGCGCAGCCACCAGCACCTTGCGGTCGGCCAGCACCGCGACGCGCGTCGACAGCGCGACCATCGTGTCGAGATCGTGCGTCACCATCACGACGGTCAGCCCGAGCGTGCGGTGCAGCGTCGCGATCAGCTCGACGAATTCGTCCGACGCCTGCGGATCGAGGCCGGCCGTCGGCTCGTCGAGGAACAGCAGCTCGGGCTCGAGCGCGATCGCGCGCGCGATGCCGACCCGCTTGACCATCCCGCCCGACAGCGCGGCCGGCATCTTCGACGCGTGCTTGCACGGCAGCCCGACCATCTCGAGCTTCAGCATCACGATGTCGTGCAGCAGATCCGGCGGCACGCGGCCGAGCTCGCGCAGCGGCTGCGCGACGTTGTCGAACACCGTCATCGACGAGAACAGCGCGCCCTGCTGGAACAGCATCCCGGAGCGCGTGCGCATCAGCCGCGCGCTCGCGTCGTCGATCGTCGCCGTGTCCTCGCCGAACACCTTGATCGTGCCCGAGGTCGGCCGCTCGAGGCCGAGAATCTGCCGCACAAGCGTGGTCTTGCCGGAGCCCGAGCCGCCGACGATCGACACGATCTCGCCGCGCCGCACGTCGAAGTCGAGCTTCTGGTGAATGATGTTGCGCCCGTAGCGCTTGGTCAGGTTGCGCACCTCGATCACGAGGTCGTCGGCATCGGCCGACGCCGCCGGCCCGGTACCGACCGACCCGGCACCGATGGCCGCGGCGTGCGCGGTCGTTTCGTTCGATGCGTTCATCCGAGCCCCACGTTCTGGAACAGGATCGCGAACACCGCGTCGGCGAGGATCACGACCGTGATCGACGACACGACCGACGTCGTCGTGCCTTCGCCGAGGCTCTGCGAGTTCGCCTTGATCCGGAAACCGAAATGGCAGGCGACCAGCGCGATCAGCATGCCGAACACGATGCCCTTGCCGACGCCGATGTACAGGTTCGCGATCGGCACGACGCCCGGCAGCGAGCGGACGAAATAATTGACGTCGATGCCGAGCACGAGCTTCGCGGCGAGCGCGCCGCCCGTCAGCGCGACGATGTTGGTCCACATCACGAGCAGCGGCATCGCGATGCCGAGTGCGAGCACGCGCGGCAGGATCAGCCGCAGCCCGTGCGGGATGCCCATCACGCGCATCGCGTCGAGCTCCTCGGTCACGCGCATCACGCCGATCTGCGCGGTGATCGCCGAGCCCGAGCGACCCGCGACGAGAATCGCCGACAGCACCGGGCCGAGCTCGCGGATCACCGACAACCCGAGGATGTTCACGATGTAGCGGTTCGCGCCGAACATCTGCAGCTGCTGCGCGGACAGGTAGCTGAGCACGATGCCGATCAGGAACGCGACGAGCGCGGTGATCGGCAGCGCCTGCGCGCCGGCGCTGTAGATGTTCGCCGAGGTTTCCTTCCATGGCATCGTCTTCGGGCGGCGCAGCACCGACAGCGCATCGAGGATCACGAGGCCGAACATCGCGATGCCGCCCTGCAGGTGTTCGCCGAACCCGAAGATCGCCTGGCCGAGCCGCGTGACGGGATCGAAGCGCACCACGCGCTCGGGCGCCTCGCGCTCGCTGTCGAGCCGCTCGATGCGCTCGAAGATCGTGCGCTGCGTCACGCTCAACGCGACGCCGGCCGGCAGCTTGCGGCCCCACACGCGCCACAGCGCCTGGCCGCCGACGTGGTCGAGCCGCTCGATGCCGGACAAATCCCATTCGCTCACACGCCCGGACGCGATGCTCGCGACACGACGCGCCACCGCGCCGCGATTGCGTGCAAGCGCGAGCGCGGTCCACTGGCCGTACAGGCGCACCGTCTGGCCCTGGCCGCCGGCGTCGACCGACAGGCCGGGAGGAGTCTCGAAGTCCAAGGGCAGGTTGTTTGCAAAAAGGTGACAGCGGTCATTGTAGCGAACCGCCCGGCGACGCGACGTGAGGATTTCCGTGGGGACGCCAGGCTGGAGCGCCGGGCCGGAGACGCCTGGCCGAGTCGCCCGCCCCGGGGTGCGCGCGGTCGTCGTCGCCCCCTGCCCGCTGCCGGCTTCACCACCTTTCATTCTTCCGTCACGTTTCCTTTCGATACTCTCACGCGCCGCACATCAGGCCGTCGGCGCCCCGCGCCGCCATTCGTTGCGTACTCGCATTTCATAAAACAGAACACCGAACAGGACAACCGATGCGTCTCCCCCTGCTTTCCCGCCGTCGCGTGCCGGCCATCGCCGCGCTCGCCAGCCTCGCCTTCATCCTCGCCGCCTGTGGCGGCGACGACGTCACCTCGCCGCCGGTGACGCCGCCGGCCGCCCAGGCGCCTGTCGGCACGACGGCCACGCTCGCCCTGCTCGAGACGACCGACCTGCACACCAACGTGCTGTCGTATGACTATTTCAAGCTCGCCGCCGACAATTCGCTCGGCTTCGAGCGCGTGTCGACGCTGATTGCACAGGCGCGCAAGCAGTATCCGAACACGCTGCTGCTCGACAACGGCGACACGATCCAGGGCACGGCGCTGTCGGACTACCAGGCGCTCGTGAAGCCGGTCGGCTGCGACCAGACGCTCGCGATCTACAAGGTGATGAACGCCGCGAAATTCGACGGCGGCGGCATCGGCAACCACGAATTCAACTACGGGCTGCCGTACCTGTCGCAGGTGACCGGCAACACGTTCGAGGTCGACGGCCTGCCGGCGCCGGCCCAGCAGAAGAAGTGCGCGGGCCCGAACTTCCCGCAGGTGCTCGCGAACGTGATCAGCGCGAAGACCAACGCGCCGCTGTTCACGCCGTACACGATCCTGATCCGCACCGTGACGGCGACGACGCCGGACGGCAAGACGGTCAGCGCGCCCGTGAAGATCGGCATCATCGGCTTCACGCCGCCCGCGATCATGAACTGGGACAAGCGCTGGCTCGACGGCAAGGTCTACACGACCGGCCTGAAGGAAGCCGCCGAGAAGTACGTTCCGGAGATGCGTGCGAAGGGCGCCGATCTCGTCGTCGCGATCTCGCACGGCGGCCTCGACAATTCCGCGTATTCGCCGACGATGGAGAACGGCAGCTGGTGGCTGTCGAAGGTGACCGGCATCGACGCGATGCTGATCGGCCATTCGCACCAGGTGTTCCCGGACGCGAACAGCACCGTGTCGCAGTTCAACCTGCCGGGTGTCGACAAGGTCAAGGGCACCGTCAACGGCGTGCCAACCGTGATGGCCAACTACTGGGGCAAGCACCTCGGCGTGATCAAGCTCGGCCTGAAGTTCGACGGCAAGACGTGGAGCGTCGACAAGTCGCAGACGACCGTCGAGGCGCGCCCGATCCAGAACGCCGACAAGAGCTACGTCGCGGCCGATCCGTCGGTTTCCGCCGCCATCGCCGCCGAGCACCAGGCAACGATCGACTACGTGAAGACGCCGATCGGCTCGACCGACTACCGGATGAACTCGTACTTCGCCGATGTCGGCGATCCGGGTGCGATCCAGATCGTCAACGAAGCGCAGGCCGACTACGTGAAGACCTACGTGCAGGCGAACCTGCCGCAATACGCGTCGCTGCCGGTGCTGTCGGTCAGCGCACCGTTCAAGAGCGGCTTCGGCGGCGGCACCGACTACACCGACGTCGCGCCGGGCGCGCTCGCGATCAACAACGCGGCCGACCTGTACCTGTACCCGAACACCGTGTACGCGGTGAAGGTGAGCGGCGCCGACGTGAAGAACTGGCTCGAAACCGCGGCCAAGCGCTTCAACCGCATCGACCCGACCAAGGCGACCGTGCAGCAGCTCGTCAGCACGTTCCCCGGCTACAACTTCGACATGTTCACGTCGGCCGATCTCGCGTATGAAATCGACGTCACGCAGCCGGTCGGCAGCCGGATCAAGAACCTGACGTACAAGGGCGCGGCGATCGACCCGAACGCGCAGTTCATCGTCGCGACCAACAACTACCGCGCGAGCGGCGGCGGCAACTTCCCGGGCCTCGACGGCAGCAAGACGATCTTCGCGTCGCCGGATGCGAACCGCGACGTGCTGATCGCGTTCGTCAAGAAGCGCGGCGCAATCACGCGCGTGGCCGACGGCGCACAGCGCAGCTGGCGCTTCACGAAGCTCGCGAGCTCGGTCGCGCACGTGCAGTTCGCGTCCGCGCCGAACCGCCTCGGCGACGCGGCGGCGGCCGGCCTGACCGGCATCACGCAGGTCGTGGCCGACGACGGTTCGGGCAAGAACCTCGCCACCTACGAAATCGACCTCACCCAATGAGGCCCGCGAT
>NZ_JAAGPE010000432.1:0-5858 GCF_017104605.1 Burkholderia sp. Ac-20384
CCCCGCGCCACCCATGATCGACGTCGAATAGACGCCCATCGCCCCGCCGATCCGCGTCGAGAAATTCGCCTTCACGAAGCCGGGCAGCAGCGCCTGCACCATCGCGATCCCGACGCCCGCGCAGCAGGCGCTCGCGAGCAGCAGCCATGCATGCTGCGCGCCGACGCGCGACACGCAGGCCAGCCCGATCAGCGCGACGCCGAGCCAGACGCCGCCCGCGATGCCGGTCAGGCGCTGCAAGCGCCGCGCGCTCAGCGCGCCGAGCCCCATCAGCAGGATCGGGATCGTCGTCAGCAGGCTGGCCGCGCCGTCGCTGATGCCGGTCGTGCGCTGGATCATGTCGAGCAGCGGGCCGACCGCGGCGAGCGCCGGCCGCAGGTTCAGCCCGACAAGGACGATGGCGGCAAGCCGCCATCCGGGGGAAGTGAAGCGATTCATTGCAAGACCCTCGATATCGGTGCGCGACCCCGGTGAGGCGCCGCGCGTTTTCATGTAAAGTATCTCGACATCAAGATAAATGTTGATTTATCTCGACGTCAAGATAACTGGTGAGCCGAGGAGGGTTAATGGATCGAGCCGCGCATGCGCTCGCACAATGGCGCGCCGAGCGTCCGGATCTCGACGCGTCGTCGATGGTGGTGACGGGGCGGCTGCAGGAAGCGGCGCTCGTGATCGCGCGCGACCGTCTCAATCCGCTGTTCGCGCGCTACGGGATGCAGCCGGGTGAGTTCGACGTGCTGGCGACGCTGAGGCGTGGCGGGGCGCCGTTCGCGTTGACGCCGACTGCGCTTTACGACGCGCTGATGATGTCGTCGGGAGGAATGACTGCGCGCATCGACCGGTTGCAGAAAGCAGGGTGGGTGGAGCGCCGGCCGAACCCGGCGGATGGGCGTGGGACGCTTGTGGCGCTGACGGAGACGGGCCGCGCGTTGATCGATGAAGCGGTTGTCGCGCATGTCGACAATCAGCGTGAGTTGCTGGGCGTGCTGTCGGATGCGGAACAGGTGCAGTTGTCGGAACTGCTGGGAAAGCTGCTGGCGGGGTTGGGAGGTGGAGTGTCGAAGGGGGCGGATGGAAAGTAGCTCCGCCGGATGCGTTATGCAAACGCAGGAGGCGGGCAAAGGAGTTCTTCGTATATTTTCTCGAACGTCGCTTATCGACGGGTTGAATCCGCAACCCACTGCCGCCTCACGACACCCGGAAGCCTTGTGGCAGTTGTAGACTGCAAAGAAGACAGTGGAGTCTCTTCAAGATGAACCTGATCGGCAAAGGGATAAGTTCTGTCGCTGTCACGGCGAAAACGACATAGAACCAAATATCAGAGACCCGAAATGAAGATCCAATCCGTTCGCATCCGAAACTTTCGCACGTTGAAAGACGTATTGATCCCGTTCGATTCCGTCACGACCTTCATTGGACCGAACGGTGCCGGCAAGTCAACGGTGCTTCGTGCGCTTGATTGGTTCTTCAACGGCAAACCCGGCTCGCTAACGGAGAAGGACTGCTCTTTTGGGGCAATCGACGAAGATATTGAAGTTCAGGTGACATTCGCAGAACTGACGGAAAAGGATCGCGAGGCGCTTGGAAAATATGCGCCGGAAGGAGTTGCTACGTTTACCGCATGGAAGCGCCGATCCCGTGATGGCGCTGATGTTCTCTCCGCCAATGCGAAGGGGTTTCCCGACTTCAATGCGATCAAGGAGGCAGGCGGTGCAACGGCGAAGAAAGAGCTGTATGCCAATCTCCGACGGGAGCGTCCGGAGCTTGAACTGCCTGCGGCAAATACTGGCCCAGTTGTCGAACAAGCGATGACGGCGTGGGAGGCGGCTCACATCGATCAACTTATTGATGCGCCCGAAGCTTTGCAAACCAACTTCTTCGGCTTCAACAGCGGCGGCAAGATGAGCGGACTCTTCGACTTCGTCTTGGTCACGGCCGACCTTCGAGCAAGCGAGGAGTCCATCGACGGGAAAGCAAGCATCATTGGGCGAATCCTTGAACGATCGATTGACAGATCGGCATGCCGATGCGGCAATCGCTGAAATCGTTGCGGAATCGCTGGCAAAGCAGCAAAAAGTGTATGAAGAGAAGTTCAAGGAACAGCTTGGGACTATCACAACGCAGCTCAACGAAGTCGTCACGACCTATGCGCCTGGCCGGACAATCACGGTTTCTCCGGCTGAAGTAGAGCTCAAGCCCCCCCGCACGACATTTGATGTGGCCGTGCGCGATGGCACCACTGAGACTGCTGTGGAGCGGCAAGGGCACGGTTTTCAGCGCACGCTGCTGATCTCGGCTCTACAACTCTTGGCGCAGTCGGGCGCAGCCTCCACTGAAGGAGTCATCTGCTTGGCAATCGAGGAGCCGGAACTTTTCCAGCATCCGATTCAGGCGCAGACCTTTGCAAAGGTACTCAGATCGCTCGCCGAGGATGCCAGCAAGCGCATTCAGATAACCTATGCGACGCATAGCCCTTATTTCCTCGAGGCGCGCCATTTCCATCAAGTTAGACGACTGACTAGATCAACCGATGACATCCCGGTGGTGACGGTGCATTTTTCCACAGTTGAGGATGTGAAGGCCAGGCTGATTGGGATAGTGGATGGTGATGTGGTCGACCGCAGACTCGACCATAACGTGGCGGACCAACTCGCCACTGCGCTTTTCGCGAATCGTGCGTTTCTTGTAGAGGGTCCCACCGAATCTGCGGTGTTTTACGGAATTGGGGATAGAACGTCTCCCGGCGCCCTTGAAGCAGCGGGAATTTCGATCGTTTCCGTGGGTAGCAAAACGTCAATCCCCCTTGCGCATGCGATTCTGCAATCTATTGGTGTGCCAGTCTATGCACTGTTCGATGCCGATGGCGGATTTGAATCACGCGCCAAGGCTAAAAACAAAAAGCAAGACGACATAGACCGGGAACGCAACAATCACGCAGTGGAGAACCGGAAGTTAATGAGGTACTTCGGTTTGCCGGAAGAGGACTTCCCATCCGCAACCATTTCGGACGTGGTGGCTATATTTGATGACAACCTTGAAACATTCCTTTCAGTTAACTGGGGCGAGTGGACGACTGCTTGCGGGAGTGTTGAGACTGAGACGGGGATAAATCTGGCAAAGAACCAACTTGCATACCGGACGGCAACACTCCGATCGGAGGGGGTAGTGCCTGAAATGCTTGCTCAGATTCTCACTAGGGCGCGGGGGTTGGTGCTGGACTGAGCGCTCGTCCCTCACGATCGGATGGCTGGTTATCGCGGAGTAACCGACTATTGAGCGTCCGAGCGCTGCCGCGTGCGAACGACCGCTTGTGGCCAAATACCGACAATCTTCCCGGCATTCCCCGGAAATTCGCAATGAACAAAAAAGCCCGCCGCGCAATGCGGCGGGCTTTTCAGTTCACGGCCCGCACAGTGTGCGCCCGCTCACCCCATCAACCCCGCGCCGGAATATTAAGCCCGCGCTCAACAGCCGGCCGCGCAACGAACGCTTCAAGCACCCGCTGAACGTTCCGGAATTCACTAAACCCAACCAGATCCCCGGCCTCATAGAACCCGACGAGATTCCGCACCCACGGAAAGATCGCGATATCGGCGATCGTGTACGAATCGCCCATCACCCACTGGCGGTTCTCGAGATGCGCGTCGAGCACGCCGAGCAGGCGCTTCGACTCGTCGACGTAACGATCACGCGGACGCTTGTCCTCATAATCGCGGCCGGCGAACTTATGAAAGAAGCCGACCTGGCCGAACATCGGCCCGATGCCGCCCATCTGGAACATCACCCACTGGATCGTCTCGTAGCGGCCCGCGAGATCCTTCGGGATCAACTGGCCCGTCTTGTCCGCGAGATAGATCAGGATCGCGCCCGATTCGAACAGCGGCAGCGGCTTGTCGTCCGGGCCGTTCGGATCGATGATCGCCGGGATCTTGTTGTTCGGGTTCAGCGACAGGAATGCCGGCGACAACTGGTCGTTCGTGTCGAAGCGCACGAGGTGCGGCTCGTACGGCAGGCCGGTTTCCTCGAGCATGATCGACACCTTGACGCCGTTCGGCGTCGGCAGCGAGTAGAGCTGGAGGCGGTCGGGATGCTGGGCCGGCCATTTTTGCGTGATCGGGAAGGCGGACAGGTCGGACATGAAGGTTCGCTCGTCGAAGTGAATGTTCCGCGCTCCGTCCAGGCTGCCGCGCGCGCCACGGTCGATGGCGAGGCGGCAGGGCAGAGCGCGCCGAAAACGCCCACTGTAGCCGATCCCGGCGATCGATGCCGATGGTGGCCGCCACACCGCCGGGAGCCGCCGCCGGCAGAGATCAGAAGTTGTGCCGCAGCCCGATCATCGCGGCCGTCGTGCCGACGCCCGGCGCGACCGGCTGCCCGTACACGAGCATTTGGTCCATCGTGCCGCGGTTGTTCACGTGGCCGACCTGCGCATAGACCATCGTCCGCTTCGACAGGCTGTAATCGGCCGCGAGCACGACCGCCGTCGACTTGTTCGCCGAGACGTTGCGGTCCTTCAGGTAATACACCGCCGACGTCACCTGCAGCGCGGGCGTGAAGCGATAGCCGATGCCGGCCGACAGCATGTCGAGGTTCACCTTGTCCGCATGCGACGGATTCCGGCCGTTGCCGTACGACGCCGACACCGAGAAATCGTGGATCGTGTATTTCGCGCCGACGTAGAAGAAGCGGTTGTTGTCGACGCCGGTCGGCGCGACGCCCGGCGCCGGGCTCGTGTCGTGGCCGTTGTAGTAGACGGCCGATGCGTTGAGCCCGTAGTTCGCGTACTTGAGCACGACCGATTCGCGCGTGCCGCCCTGGAACTGCCCGGCCACGCCGCCCGGCGCATATTCGAGCGCGATCGACGCACCCGCGAAGGTCGGCGACTGGTAGACGAGCGCATTGCTGTCGTACAGCGCGCCGATCGCTGCGTTGGTGCTCGTCCCCGACCAGCCGGCCGCCGTATTCAGGCCGAGCCACGCGATCAGCACGCTGCCGAAGAACTGCGCGTTGCGCACGTCGGTGTCGGCCATCGCGTAGATCATCGGCACGATCTGGCGGCCGGCCGTGAACGAGCCGAACGGGCCCGACACGCCGAGCGACGCGACCTGGTTGAAGATCGCGACGGCGCCCGGCGTGTCGCTCAGCTGCAGCTTGCCGCTGCCGCTGTCGAACGAGCCCTGCAGTTTGAAGTTGACCTTATAGCCGCCGCCGATGTCCTCGCTGCCCTTGATGCCCCAGAAGCTCGAGTAGATGCCGCCGTCCTTCATGCGGAACACCTTGCCCGTGTTCGGCGCGGTCGGGCTGAACGACGCCGCCGACGTGCTCTGGTACACCAGGCCCGAGTCGATCACGCCATAGAGCGTGACGGAGGATTGCGCGTGCGCGAGCGCCGAACAGCCGGCAAGCGCCGCGAGCGCGGCCAGTTTCGTCTTCATGAAGTCTCCAGGTCATATTGGACCGGACGGGATCGAGCCCGTCCGGGTGAAGCGGGGAAGCGTCGAGGCTGGCGCGAACATGAGAAGTGCATCGCCCGTGCGAGCCGTGCGGAAAGACTACGCAACGGCGGGCGGCCGCTCCCCCCCACGCACGGGGGGCAGGGTTGCGGAGAATCGGAGGGAGCCGGGCGCGACGATGCGCCCGAATGGCGGAGCCGGCGTTACAGCGTCAGGGCGCGCTTTCGAGCAGGCCGAGCACCAGCGCACGGCGCACCGCATGCTTGCGCGAGCTGGCGTCGAGCTTGCCGAACAGGTTCTTCAGGTGCCACTTCACGGTTTCCTCGCCGACGGCGAGCGCCACCGCGATCTCCTTGTTCGACAGGTTGCGCGCGAGCAATTCGAGAATCGCGCGCTCCTTCGGCG
>NZ_JAAGPE010000433.1:0-6056 GCF_017104605.1 Burkholderia sp. Ac-20384
GGGGCGCGGGCGCGCGGAGCGAGCTGCGGGAGCGTGGCCTGTGGGGCCGCGTCGCCGGCGAGCGCCGGCGAGTACACGCGGATCGTCTCCCAGTCGCGCAGGCCCGCCGTGTGCCGCAGGTGCGCGAGGCCGACCGCGCGTGCACCGACGATCGCGAGATGGCGCGCGTCGCGCGGCGCGAGGCAGTCGACCGCGAGCGCGGTCGTGCCGGCCGTGCGCTCGACGGTCAGCAGCCCGGCGTCGCACCACATCAGCGGCTGGCCCGTGCGCATCGACATCAGCGCGGTCCACGCGGTGACGATGGGCTTGCCGCCCGTCACGACATACGGCGACAGCTTCGCGCCGAACACCTGCGCGTCGGCGAGCGCGCCGAGATACGTGATGAAGTCGCCGGCCTGGTCGGGAAACAGCGTGAGCGTTTGCGGCGGCTGCACCGCGCGCGTCGCGGCGAGCGACGCGAACATGCTGCGCAGCGTGCCGAGCACGTCGAGCGACGGCAGGGCCGCGCGTACCGCGGCTTCGTCGACGGTCAGCGGCAGGGTCGGGGCGGTTTGCGTCATGGGGACATCTCCGGTCGGGGCTGGACAGGACCGTCTCGATCAACGGTGTCCGGCGGTGTTCGTGATGGACGAAAAGTCTAATATAGACAAACAAAATCGGGAGAATTTTTCTTTTCGAGACTTCGTGGCGTCACGTGGTTCGAAAAAAACACCGGTAAATCAAAGGTATTCCGTGTGACCGGCGAATTTTGGATGTCGCGTATCGGGGCACGATTCTCGTATCCCCTATAGTCTATAGTAGACTTTGAGTCTATATTTCGCGTGCAGGACACGACGCGTCACCGCGTGGCGGCCGCCTGCTTCGAATGGCGATCCGGCGCCCGGCCGGGGCCGTCGTGTACCGATCTTCATCGCCTCAATCCGGAACGGAAGGACCGTCATGAACTGGAAGCTCTCCCTTTGCGCCGCTGCGGCGCTTGCCTGCGCGGCCGTCACGGCCCATGCGGAACAGACCACGTTGCGCTTCGGGATCGAAGCCGCCTATCCGCCGTTCGAGAGCAAGACGCCGGCCGGCCAGCTGCAGGGTTTCGACGTCGACATCGGCAATGCGGTGTGCGCGAAGCTGAACATGAAGTGCGTGTGGGTCGAGAATTCGTTCGACGGCCTGATCCCGGCGCTGCAGGCGCGCAAGTTCGACGCGATCAACTCGGCGATGAACATCACGTCGAAGCGCCGGCAGAGCATCGACTTCACGCCGGCGATCTACGTGGTGCCGATCGTGATGATCGCCAAGCACGGCTCGCCGCTGCGGCCCGATGTCGCGAGCCTGCGCGGCAAGCATGTCGGCGTGCTGCAGGGCTCGTCGCAGGAGGATTTCCTGAAGGCACACTGGGCCACTGCGGGCGTGGCCGTCGTGTCGTACCAGGATCAGGACCAGATCTACGCCGATCTCGTCGCGGGGCGTCTCGACGCGGCCGTGCAGGAAGCGCAGACCGCGCAGGACGGTTTCCTCGACAAGCCGGCCGGCCGCGACTACCAGATCGTCGGCGAGCCGCTGAAGGATCCGGCGACGCTCGGCGAAGGCACGGGCTTCGGGATGCGCAAGAACGACAAGGCGCTGCAGGCGAAGATCGTCGGCGCGCTCGACGCGCTGAAGAAGGACGGCACGCTCAGCGCGCTGTCGCAGAAGTACTTCAAGCGCGACATCGTCGCGAAGTAATCACGGCCGTGCGCCGGCCGCCGCGCCGGCGCGTGTCGCATCGAATCTCGACGCAGTACGGGGAACCATGGATTTCGACGTCATCGTTCTGGGGGCCGGCATCGTCGGCGTGTCGTCGGCGCTGCATCTGCAGGATCGCGGGCTGCGCGTCGCGCTCGTCGACCGGCGTGCGCCCGGCGAGGAAACGAGCCACGGCAATGCGGGGCTGATCGAGCGCTCGTCGGTCGTGCCGTACGCGTTTCCGCGCCGGCTCGGCACGCTGCTTCGCTATGCGCGCAACCGCTCGGTCGATCTCTATTGGGACTACCGCGCGCTGCCCGCGTATGCGGGCTGGCTTGCGCGCTTCTGGCGCGAATCGTCGCCGCAGCGGCTCGCGGCCGCCGCGCGCGACCTGTTGCCGCTCGTCGCGGCGAGCGTCGTGGAGCACGACGCGCTGCTCGCGCGCACCGATGCCCAGCCGCTCGTGCACGACGGCGGGTGGATCGAGGCGTTCCGTTCGCCCGCGCTGTTCGATGCGGAAACCCGCGCGCAGCAGCGCGTGGCCGACGCGCACGGGCTGCGGATGACCGTGCTCGACGCACGTGCGTTGCGGTCGCGCGAGCCCGGCATCAGCGAAGCGTTCTGCGGCGCATTCCACTGGCAGGATCCGAAGACCGTGTCGAGCCCGGGCGGGCTGACCAAGGCCTACGCGCGGCTGTTCGAGCGCGACGGCGGCACGTTCGCGCTCGGCGATGCCAGGACGCTCGTGCAGGTGGATGACGGCTGGCAGGTCGGTACCGAACACGGGCCGATTTCGGCGCGCTCCGCCGTGGTTGCGCTCGGGCCGTGGTCCGATCACGTCTTCGAGCCGCTCGGCTACCGGATTCCGCTGCGCGCGAAGCGCGGCTACCACATGCATTACCGGCCGACGCGCGCACCGTTGAACGTACCCGTGTGCGATACCGAGGAAGGTTTCGTCGTCGCGCCGATGGAAGGCGGCCGCCTGCGGCTCACAACCGGCGTCGAGATCGCGCTGCGCGGCGCACCGCCGACCGGCGTGCAGCTCGCGCGCGCCGAGCCGCTGGCACGCGATGCGTTCGGCATCGGCGAGCGGCTCGATCCCGAGCCGTGGCTCGGGATGCGACCGTGCACGCCCGACATGCGCCCGGTGATCGGGCCCGCGCCTCGCCATCGCCACCTGTGGTTCGCGTTCGGCCATTGTCATCACGGTCTCACGCTCGGGCCCGCAACCGGACGCCTGCTCGCCGAAATGATGACGGGCGCACCGACCTATATCGATCCCCATCCGTACCGCCCCGCGCGCTTCGGCTGATCCGGCGGCGCGCGCCGCGTCGCGCGTGCCGGCCTTCACAGTGTTTCAGTCTGCTATCCGAATTATCGGAAATCACGCAATCGGAAATGATCTGCGTAATCGGCAAGAAAGATAATCGCGAAATAAAGAAAATCAGCAAATCGGCGATTTATCAATGCATTTTCATATTGCTGAAATGCGTAATGGGCCACCGCTGATGGCGGTGTAGCACACCGTCGCGGCGGGTGTTCCCGTGTTACGCGGAATGTACCGGAACACGTTACCACGGGGCTCGCAAACGTTACGTTACATCCGTGTTCCATCGGCCTTTTTCGTCAGAGGATTCCGGTGCCCGGGCCGCGCATTTCGTCTGAAATCGATTAAAAAAGCGTTATTGCCCGTCAATAGGCAGACGAATCAATCCCGTTTTTGGAATTGGCACACTTCGTGCAATCCGTCCCCATGCTTTATCAACGTTGTGCCAACCGAGATGGGGAAAATAAAGATGGGACACAATCTGAAATTGACGGGTGTGGCGCTGTCGGTCGCGACGGTGTTCGGGGTACTGGCTTCGGGTTCCGCGATGGCGGGGGCCCTTGATGCGCTGCCGATTCCGCAAGTAATCGTCAACCCGCCGACGAACAGCGTGTCGGTCGGGTTGGTCGCGACGGGTACGTCGCCGCTGGGCTCGGTCACCGTGGCGGCAGGCGGGGCGGGCGCGATCCAGACGTCGCTTGGCGACCCCGGCCAGGTGCTGTCGGGCGCCGTGGGGGCGGTGACGGGCGCACTCGGCGGTGGCGGCGGCACGGTACAGCCGCTCGCACCGGTCCAGGGCGTGCTGAATCAGGTGACGGGCGCGCTGAGCGGCGGCAACCCGGCGGGTGCGTTGACCGGTGCGCTGAATACGGCGACGGGGACGCTGAGCAATGCGGTTGGCACGGTCACGGGGGCACTGGGTAATGTCGGCGGTGGGTCGAACCCGCTGGCGCCGGTTCAAGGTGTCGTGAATCAAGTCACGGGCGCGCTGGGTGGCGGTAACCCGGCTGGTGCGTTGACGGGTGCGCTTGGCACGGTCACGGGTGCACTGGGTGGTATCGGCGGCGGGTCGAGCCCGCTGGCGCCGGTTCAAGGTGTCGTGAATCAAGTGACGGGCGCGCTCGGTGGCGGTAACCCGGCTGGTGCGTTGACGGGTGCGCTTGGCTCGGTGACGGGTGCACTGGGTGGTATCGGCGGCGGGTCGAACCCGCTGGCGCCGGTTCAAGGTGTGGTCAATCAAGTAACGGGTGCGCTTGGTGGCGGCAACCCGGCTGGTGCGTTGACGGGGGCGCTTGGTACGGTCACGGGGGCACTGGGCGGCATCGGCGGTGGCTCGAACCCGCTGGCACCGGTCCAAGGTGTGGTCAATCAAGTAACGGGTGCGCTCGGTAGCGGTAACCCGGCTGGTGCGTTGACGGGTGCGCTTGGCACGGTCACGGGTGCGCTGGGCGGTATCGGCGGCGGGTCGAGCCCGTTGGCGCCGGTACAAGGCGTCGTGAACCAAGTGACGGGCGCACTGGGTAGCGGTAACCCGGCAGGCGCGCTAACCGGTGCACTCGGCACGGTGACCGGCGCGCTGGGTAATGTCGGCGGCGGTTCGTACCCGCTTGGGGCGATTCAAGGCGTCGTCAATCAAGTCACGACGGCCCTCAATAACGGCAATCCGGCTAGTGCATTGACGGGCGCACTCGGTACGGTGGCGGGCGAGCTCGGTGCGGGCAATCCGGCAGGCACGGTGACTGGTGCGATCGGCAACGTGACCGGGGCACTGGGCGCATTGGGCGCCATTGGTGGCGGCGCGGATCCGCTGGCGCCGGTCCAGGGCGTCGTGAACCAAGTGACGGGCGCGCTCGGCAGCGGCAACCCGGCCGGCGCACTGACGGGCGCACTCGGCACGGTGACGGGTGCACTGGGCGGCATCGGTGGTGGCTCGAACCCGCTGGCACCGGTTCAAGGTGTCGTGAATCAAGTGACGGGCGCGCTCGGCAGCGGCAACCCGGCCGGCGCACTGACGGGCGCACTCGGCACGGTGACGGGTGCACTGGGCGGCATCGGCGGCGGATCGAGCCCGCTGGCGCCGGTCCAAGGCGTGGTGAACCAGGTGACGGGTGCACTGGGCGGCATCGGCGGCGGTTCGAACCCGCTGGCACCGGTCCAAGGCGTGGTGAACCAAGTGACGGGCGCACTGGGCGGCATCGGCGGCGGCTCGAACCCGCTGGCGCCGATCCAGAGCGTCGTCGATCAGGTCACGGGTACGCTCGGCAGCGGCAACCCGGCCGGCGCGCTGAGCAACGCGGTCAACACGATCACGGGCACGCTCGGCAACGTGGGTGGAGCGGGGAGCCCGCTGGCACCGGTGCAAGGTGTCGTCACGCAGCTCGCCGGCACGCTCGGCGGCTCGAATCCGCTGGCGCCGGTGCAAGGCGTCGTGAACCAGGTCGTCGGCACGCTGTCCGGCGCCGGTGGCGGCAGCCCGATCGCGCCGATCACTAACCTCGTCAACGGCCTGCAGAACGCGCTGCCGACGGGCGGCAACGCAGCCGGCGCGCTGACCGGCGCACTCGGCTCGGTGACGGGCGCACTCGGCAACCTCGGCGGCTCGAACCCGCTGGCGCCGGTTCAGGGCGTCGTGAACCAGGTTGTCGGCACGCTCAGCAACAACAACGCGGTCGGCACGGCCACGAACGCACTGGGTAACGCGGTCGGCTCCGTCGTGGGCGCACTCGGCAACCTCGGCGGCTCGAACCCGCTGGCGCCGGTGCAAGGCGTCGTGAACCAGGTCGTCGGCACGTTGTCGGGTGCGGCGGGCAACAACCCGATCGCCCCGATCACGAACCTCGTGAGCGGCCTGACGGGCGGCAGCAACCCGGCAGGCGCACTGACCGGTGCGCTCGGTTCGGTGACGGGCGCACTCGCGAACGGTTCGGTGGCCCTCGGGCAGGCGGCCGGCGCGCTGTCGGGCGCGGCCGGTTCGACGGCAGCGGCGGGCGGCAGCCTGCTCGGCTCGGGC
>NZ_JAAGPE010000434.1:0-5837 GCF_017104605.1 Burkholderia sp. Ac-20384
ATTGGATATTTAACGGTTTACGTTATATTATTTACGAAATCACCGACCCAACCCCGCCATGTCTGATCTCGCTGCCGACGAATCCCGCCTGACCGCCGAAATCGAGCGCCTCAAGGCCGACTTCCCGTTGTGTCGCCGATATTGCTTCGATGCTTTGCGACGGGGATACGCGGCCGATGCCGAGGTTCGCCAGGATAGACGGCCGTCCGGCCTTCATCCGACAGGCCCGCTAGCGCGGCCACCCTGCCTTCCGCAGCGTCGCACGCAGCGCCTGCCGCTGTTCGACGGTCACCGCCACGCCACCGCAGACGACCGCAGGGATATCCGTCGTCGAACGCCATCCAGCCGTCACCCGACGGACCTGCTTGCGCCAGCCTCTCTCGCCTACCGCAACGTCGCGCGCAACGTCTGCATCTGCTCGACGGTTGCCGTTACGCCGCCGCAGACGATCACGGCGATATCCGTCACCGACGCAAGCACGGGCACCGGCCGCTCGAGTGCGGCCAGCGCAGCACCGCATGCGGGCTCGACGACGATCCGGTGCTCGTCGAGGAATCGCAGCGACGCGGCCACCGCGTCGGCATCGGACACGACGACCGGATGGATCTCGTGTCGCGCGGCCCATTCGACCGCCGCATCGCACGGCCGCTTCGCGCCGAGCGACGTCGCGATGCTCGTGATCGCCGGCAACTCGACCACACGCCCCTGCGCCAGCGAGCGCGCATAGCAGTCGGCGCCCTCCGTTTCGGCTGCGACTACCGGCACGTCGTGCCAGCCGTTGCGCGCCAGCCCTTCGAGCACGCCGCACAGCAGCCCGCCGCCGCCGACCGCGAGCACGACCGCGCCGGGCTTCGGGCCGGCCGCCGCCATCTCGTCGATCATCGTCGCGTGGCCCTGCCACAGCACACGGTCGTCGAACGGATGCACGAACGCATCGTGCTCGCCGAGTGCCGACTGCGCGAACGCGTTCGCCTCGGCCCAGCTCGCGCCGTGCACGACCACCTCCGCGCCCTCGACACGGATCAGCTCGCGGGCACGGGCCGACGCGCTCTCCGGCACGACGACGAGCACCGGCACGCCGAGTTCGCGGCCGCAATACGCGACCGCGATGCCCGCGTTGCCGCCCGACGACGACACGAAGCGCCGCGCGCCGGCCGCATGCCGCGCTTCACAGACAGCGCCGATGCCGCGCAGCTTGAACGAGCCCGACGGCTGCAGCGCATCGAGCTTCAGCCGGATGGTCCTGCCGAGCCGGCGGGACGCGATTTGCGAGCGAATATAAGGGGTCTGGATATGAAGCGGCATGGGACGGGACCAATAAGAACGGAGAGAACGCACGCGACGCGCGACCACGCGCGGCAACGACGGTCATCGTACGGCACGCTTCCCATGCTTTCCAATACCATCGAATGGCGTTTGCTATGCTTCACAGGTATATCGATGAACCGGAACGGAACCCGCATGCGTCAGATCGAATTGCGTCACCTGCGCTACTTCGTGGCCGTCGCGCAAGCCGGCAGCGTGATGGCCGGCGCCCGCGCGGCCGGCATCGTCCAGCCCGCGCTGTCACGACAGATCCGCGAACTCGAGGACGCGATCGGCACGCCGCTGCTGGTGCGCCGCGCAACGGGCGTCACGCTCACGGCGGCCGGCGCCAGCTTCCTGCAGGACGCGACCGGCTTGCTCGCGACGCTGCAGGACAGCCGTGAGCGCGCACTGCGCAGCGCGGCCGGCCAGTTGGGCGAGCTGCGGCTCGGTGCGTTGCCGAACTGCCTGCCGTTGCCCGTCGTCGCAAACGTCCTCAAGGCCTTTCGCGATGCGTGCCCGGACGTGAAGCTGTCGATCGCGCCGATGCTGTCGGCCGAACAGGCGGGCGCGCTGATGCGCGGCCAGCTCGACGGCGGGATCATGGCATGGCGCCGGGACGAGGCGCCGCATCTGTCGGGCGTACGCCTGCTGAGCGACCGCTTCGTGCTCGCGATGCCCGCGCCGCCGGGCGGACGCTTCACCGCGCCGCGCACGCTGGCCGACGTCGCGAACGAGCCGTTCGTCTGGTTCGACGCGCAGCGCTCCGCCGCGCACCACCGGTTCCTGATGGCGCAGTGCCAGCAGGCCGGCTTCACGCCGCGCATCGCGCAGGTCGGCAGCGACATTCCGACGTTGATCGGCCTCGTCGCGGCCGGGATGGGCTGTGCATTCGTGCCGGAAAGCGCATCGCCGACCTGCCCGCACACGGTCCGGCTCGTCGCGCTCGACGAGCTCGCGAGCCGCTTCGACATCGAGTTCGTGTTCGACGGTGCGGCCGTGCCGCCGTCGCCCGTCGTCGCGCGGTTTCTCGAGGCCGTGCGCGAGGCGGCCGGTGAAGCGCGCCAAGCGGGCTGAGTGACTGCAGATTCCACGACATCGCCCGGCGCTTGAGCGACACGATTCGCGGTGCCGAATGACGGGCGGAACCCCCTTCCGTCAAACCGTCGGCTTGGCTGCCGAAACAGGCTAAACAGCCGCATCTTTTTCGCGAAAATTCTTACAAAACGACGACACCGGACGCCGCAGCACCGGTGTTTTTAAATTGACACCAAAAACGGCCGTTTAACGTCGGTTCGAATTGTCATGGTTCGAAATATACTGCGCGCGCATCCAACCCTCGTGCCAAAGAGAGGATGCGTTTCCGCCCCGGTCACGGTCCCCCTGTGATCGGGGCTTTTTTTGCCCTTGGGCCTTGCCTGCAAAGGGTTTTCTGCGACGGCGCGACGGTGGTTCGGGGCATTGCCCTCCACCTGGCCGGCCCGCCCGATCCGCGCGGCGGCGGATCGCCGGACGGTCCGCGGGCGTCCTCGGGATCATCGGGCAGAGCGACCGTCAGTCCACCTCGAAGCGCCGATGGACCGCGATCTCCCGGCCGAAAAATACCCACCCTTCATTACGTAACGCTTTCACAAAAATCCCACTTTCGCCCGGCCCTCCAGCGGGCTTCGAGCGCTCGCTGCATTGTTGACATGAAATCAAGATAATTTCGTCCGTATACGGCTTTTTCCGCAAAAGTCATGCAGGCACACTTCGCCCTGTCCTCAACGGCCTGTGCCGTTGTCCCTCGACTACAGGAGCTCATCGCGTGAACACCACGACTTCCTCTCCTTCCCGCCCGGGCGGCAGCGCAGCGCTGCCGCTGCTGGCACTCGCCGCCGGTGCGTTCGGCATCGGCACGACCGAGTTCTCGCCGATGGGCCTGCTGCCCGTGATCGCCGACGGCGTGCACGTGTCGATTCCGCAGGCCGGCATGCTGATCAGCGCGTATGCGATCGGCGTGATGGTCGGCGCGCCGCTGATGACGCTGCTGCTCGCACGCTGGTCGCGCCGCTCGGCGCTGATCGCGCTGATGTCGATCTTCACGATCGGCAACCTGCTGTCGGCGTTCGCGCCCGGCTACACGACGCTGCTGCTCGCCCGCCTCGTGACGAGCCTCAACCACGGCGCGTTCTTCGGACTCGGCTCGGTGGTCGCGGCCAGCCTCGTGCCGCGTGAAAAGCAGGCCAGCGCGGTCGCGACGATGTTCATGGGTCTCACGATCGCGAACGTCGGCGGCGTGCCGGCCGCGACCTGGCTCGGCCAGATCATCGGCTGGCGCATGTCGTTCGCGGCGACCGCTGGCCTCGGCCTGGTGGCGATCGCCGGGCTGTTCGCGGCACTGCCGAAGGGCGAAGCCGGCAAGATGCCCGACCTGCGCGCGGAACTCTCGGTGCTGACGCGCCCCGTCGTGCTCGGCGCGCTCGGGACGACCGTGCTCGGCGCCGGTGCGATGTTCACGCTCTATACGTATGTCGCGCCGACGCTCGAACACGTGACCGGCGCGACGCCCGGCTTCGTGACCGCGATGCTGGTGCTGATCGGCGTCGGCTTCTCGATCGGCAACATCGCGGGCGGGCGCCTCGCCGACCGCTCGCTCGACGGCACGCTGATCGGTTTCCTGCTGTTGCTGATCGCCACGATGGCGGCGTTCCCGGTGCTCGCCAGCACGCACGTCGGCGCAGCCGTCACGCTGCTCGTGTGGGGTGTCGCAACGTTCGCGGTCGTGCCGCCGCTGCAGATGCGCGTGATGCGGGCGGCCCACGAAGCGCCGGGCCTCGCGTCGGCCGTCAACATCGGCGCGTTCAACCTCGGCAATGCGCTCGGCGCAGCCGCCGGCGGTGCGGCGATCTCGGCGGGCTTCGGTTATGCGGCCGTGCCGCTCGTCGGCGGGCTGATCGCCGCAGCCGGACTCGCACTCGTGTTCCTGCAGATCGCGCAGCAGCGCCGCGCACCGGCCGCGACAAATTCGTAATCGCGACACGTCGCGCCGGTGATGCGCGACGGCCCGCCGCCCTTCAGGCAAACACGTTCACGGCCGCGCAAAGCGGCCGTCTTCGTTTCAATCGGCAATTCCGATTCACCGATTCCACAATCAGAAAAATCAGGAATATCGGCACGTCATGCGTCGCTGCAAATTCGATTCACGGATGAAAAACTGAAATCGATTCAATCCATCCGAATGATTCAACGCCTGCACATTTCACTTCACCGGATACGTTAATCATTCATTCCGCATCGACCGTTTCAACCCGCTGCGCCAATCGGAAAAATCGAATCGCACCCTGCAATATTCGCGAATTAATTGCCGCATCACTGGAAAATCTTTCGTCCGCCCCGCACCAAATAAAATCGGGAACCGTAATGTTTTCCGGCTTTATTCAACCGATTCCCGGTTTTACTGTAACAAAATGAAACAGCCCGATCATTGCGATTGAAAGACTCGCCGATTCGTATCAGCATTTGCAATGCCGCGGCATGCGAAGCGCGGCATAAATCCAATGAAAAACCGCTCGATGAGGGATCAGTGTGAAAGTTGCCATCGCTTCCACGACAATGTCGCTCGCGCTGTTAATCGGCCTGTCGACACCTGCCGCCGACGCCGCCACTTATTCGAACGGCACTGCAACCGCCACCTTCAACGTCACACTGACGCTGCAGCCGAACTGCACGATCGCCGCGAACCCGCTGGCCTTCGGCACCAACGGTGTGCTGGCCACTGCAATCAACCAGCAGACGACCGTCAGCGTCACCTGTACCAATACGACGCCGTACAACGTCGGCCTCGATGCGGGCTCGGTCACGGGTTCGAGCGTCGCGAGCCGCCTGATGGCCGGCACGTCGACCGGCAACACGACGACGACCGTCGGCTTCCAGCTTTACCAGGACGCCGGGCGCACGACGATCTGGGGCAACACGCAAGGCACGAACACCGTGGCCGGCACCGGCTCGGGCGCCGCGCAGGCGTTGACCGTCTACGGCCAGGTGCCCGCGCAGGCAACGCCGAAACCGGACACGTATCAGACGACCGTCACCGCAACCGTCTACTTCTGACCGGCACCGCAACGCATGACCGCATTACGTCGAATGCTCGCCGCGCTGCTGTGCGCGGCCGGCACCGCGCACGCCGCGTCGCTGCAGATCTCCCCCGTCACGATCGAATTCGGCACCGACGACACGGCCGCCGGCATCACGCTGCACAATCCGGGCGAGCGCCCCGTGTACGGGCAGGTACGCGTGTTCCGTTGGGACCAGGCCGACGGCCAGGACACGCTGACGCCCACCCAGGATCTGGTCGCGAGCCCGCCGCTGATCGAAGTCGGCACGCAATCCGAGCAACTGATCCGCGTCGTGCGTGCGTCGCGAGCGCCCGCCGGCATCGAGCAGAGCTACCGGCTGCTGATCGACGAGCTGCCGCAGCCCGGCGAAGCGCCGACCAACGGCGTGTCGATCCGGCTGCGCTATTCGATTCCGGTGTTCGTCGAGCCCGCGGC
>NZ_JAAGPE010000435.1:0-5816 GCF_017104605.1 Burkholderia sp. Ac-20384
GGGGGTCTTCCCGGGGCGGGGCCGCCGGCGGGGGCCGCGCGCGGGGCCCGCGCCGGGGGGGTGGCGGGAAGCCGGCGTGGTGGGCTGGGCGGGCATGCGCGGCGTCGGGAGCCTCGCGGCGGCAATCGCGCTGCCCGCCAACTTCCCCGGCCGCGACCTGATCCTGTTCAGCACGTTCCTGCTGATCATCGCCACGCTCGTCGTGCAGGGCGGCACGCTCGCGCCGCTGATCCGCGTGCTGAAGCTGCGCCCGGCCGCACGGCACACGATGTCCGAGCACGCGGTGCGCGCGCATGCGTTCGGCGCGGCGCTTGCCGAACTCGACGCGCTCGAACAACGCGGCTCGACCCTCGAGCGGCCGTCGCTCGATCGCCTGCTCGCCGAATACCGGAACCGCGTCACCTTCAACGACCGCGCGCATCGCCAGGGCGCCGAACCGGCCAACGTGCGGGCCCGCATGCTGCGCGTCGAACTCGAGCTCGTCGGCGTATCGCGCCGCGCGCTGCTCGACCTGCATCGCGACGGCAAGGTCGACGACGCCGTGCTGCACCGGATCGAATCGGAGCTCGATTTCGAGGAACTGCGGCTGCAGCGGCTGCTCGAACCGTAACGCCCGGCCCGGCCGCCGGCCCCCCCCCCCTTTTTCCCTATGGAACTGCAATGAGCGAACTGTCCGTCGAAGCGAGCATCGGCTCCGTCGATTACCTCGTCCACTTCAGCGATGGCGTCCACCAGTGGCGCGCCGACGAACCGGCGTCGCTCGGCGGCGGCGATGCGGCGCCCGCGCCCGTCACGCTGCTGCTGTCGAGCCTCGGTGCGTGCACCGCGATCACGCTGAAGATGTACGCGCAGCGCAAGGGCTGGCCGCTGACCGAAGTGCACGTGAAGCTCGCGCACGAATCGGGCAGCGCGGGCAGCACGATCGTGCGCCGCATCACGCTGGAAGGCGACCTGTCCGGCGAACAGCGCGAGCGCCTGTTGCAGATCGCGAACGCGTGCCCGGTGCACAAGATCCTCACGCATCCGATCACCATCGACACGGCGATCGCCTGACGCGCCCCGCCTCGACCACGAGATCCCCACCATGTCAGCCTCGATCAAGACCCTGCTCACGCCGCGCGAAAGCGACATCGGCAACCTCGTCGTGCGTCGCGTGCTGCCCGCGCGTGCCGCGCGCCTCGTCGGCCCGTTCATCTTCTTCGACGAGATGGGGCCGGCCGTGTTGCCGGCCGGCCGCGGCATCGACGTGCTGCCGCATCCGCACATCGGCCTCGCGACCGTCACCTACCTGTTCGACGGCTCGCTGATGCATCACGACAGCCTCGGCTTCCGGCAGAAGATCGTGCCGGGCGACGTGAACTGGATGACGGCCGGCCGCGGCATCGTGCATTCGGAGCGCTCGCCCGACGAAGACCGGTCGCATGACCAGCCGGTCCACGGGATCCAGACCTGGGTCGCGCTGCCGGTCGAGCATGAAGACACCGCACCCGCGTTCGTCCATCATGCGGCCGACACGCTGCCGTCGTTCGCGCGCGACGGTGCGAACGTGCGCGTGATCGCGGGCACCGCGTTCGGGCTCACGTCGCCGGTCGCCGTGTTCTCGCCCACGCTCTATGCGTATGCGGAATTCGCGGCTGGCGGCACGCTGGCGCTCGATGCCGAACATGAGGAACGCGGCGTGTACCTGGTCGACGGCGACCTGAGCATTGACGGCACGCCGCTCGCCCCCGCGACGATGGCCGTGCTCGAACCCGGCGCGACCGTGGCGCTCGCCAGCGCGAACGGCGCCCGCGTGATGCTGCTCGGCGGTGCGCACCTGCCGGGCGAGCGGTTCATCGAATGGAATTTCGTGTCGAGCGCACGCGCGAAGATCGACGCGGCCCGCGCGGCGTGGGCCGACCAGACCTTCGGCAAGGTGCCGGGCGAGGAAGACGAGTGGACGCGCCAGCCGGAACGCAAGGCGCAATAAGGTGCAATAAGCAGGATCGCCAGCAAGCAGGCAGGCAACGGCCGGCAAACATGCCGGCCGTTGCACGTTTACCGCTTCAATCCCATCAGCTTCGCGAGCGTCGGCCAGCGGTCGAGCGAGTCGATGAATGCGCGGCGTGCCTGTTCGTCGACGTAACGCTCGGGATCGAGCGCGGGCAGATGCCGCGCGAGGCCGAGCACGTCGTTCGGTTGCGACAGGCGATCGTCATCGGCGTCGCCGGGAAGAATTACTGTTCGTCGATCCATACACCGTCCGGAGTTTTCACCGAGTAGCCCGCGGCCGTCTGCATCGTCACCGTACCCTCGTTCTCGCCCACCATCCGCGTGCGCGGCAGGTCGGCCGCGTACTGCGCGAGCGTCGTGCCCGGCTTGAACGGGCTGTTCGACACGAGGTTCGACAGCAGCTGCGCGAGCGCGAGGAAGCTGGTCGGCTGGTCGATCACGGTCGTCGCACCGTGGTTGCCGGTAAAGCCGACGAGCCGCACGCCGACCGGCCCGTGCACGATACGCGGCGTCGGAATCTCGCGCAGGCCCGCGACCTGGTACTTGTCGCCGCGCAGCGCGGCGCCGTGCTCGGGCACGAACACGATCACCGCACGGCGGCCCGATTGCGCGATCAGGTCGGCCAGGTGATCGAAGTCGTCCATCAGCTTCGTCACGCGCTGCGGATACGAGTCGATGCTCGTCAGCGCGCTGCCGACGACGCGGTTGCCGTCGTGCAGGCTGATCGTGTTGTAGTACAGCGCGACCGGACCCGGCACCGACGCGCGCTGCGCGTACCAGTTTGCCAGCGTCGCGTAGTCGCTCTTGATCTCCGAGCCATCGAACGCGTGCATCGCGACGGGCGCGGCCGCGTTCGACACCGGCGGTGCGTCGGGCACGCCGATGTTGTCGTGGATCACCTGCAGGAAGTTGTCGAAGTGGCCGTCGTGGTTCAGCAGCGACTGCACCTTGTAGCCCGCGCTCGCCAGCTGCGAGAACAGGTAGCACTGCTGCGGCGCAGGCTTGTACAGGTCGGCGTGCGCTTCCTGCCCGCAGCTCGCGCGCAGCACGCGGATCGCCGCCGGGCCGCTGTAGCTCGCGGCCGTGCTGAAGTTGTTGAACAGGTAGTCGAAGTGGCTCAGCATCGGATGGTTGCGCACCTTCGCGGCATCGAGGTCGTCCCACGACAGCGAGCAGATGTGCAGCACGATCACGTCGAACTGCGCAGCCGGATCGTTGCCGAGATGGCCGAACGCGACCTGCCGCTGCGATTCCTGCGTGCGGAATGTCGCGAGCGCGGCGTTGTGATCCTCGGGCTGGCCGGCGATTGTCGTCCCTGTTGCGTTGGCCTGCTGCGGCAGCGGTGCGACGACGCGCGCCATCAGCCCGCTGCCGGCCTGCCACAGCGGCATCACGATCAGCACGGCCAGCACGAACGTCGCGACGCGCAGCCAGCGATTGACGATGAAGTAGACGATCAGCGCGCCGGCCACCGTCAACAACAGGACCGGCGGCAGCAGGCGCGGCAGCAGCTCCATCCAGTATTCGAAGCGGAACGTGCTCACTTCGCGTGCGGCCTCGGCAAGCCGCGCAAGCGGCGGCGCATGCATCTCGCGCGCGAGCAGCGGCACCGCGATCGCGATCGCCACGACCTGCCGGACGATGCGCCACGCACGCCGCCGGATCGGTGCGCTCACCGCGAGCGCCACCGCGAACGCGAGGTTCGCGAGCCAGAACGGCTGCAGGTGCCCGGTCGCGAACAGCGCGAACTTCAGGATGAAATACAGATTCCAGAACGTCATCTAACCCACTCCATGATGAGCGCCGCGTCAGTCGCGCGCCCGATCGAGTTTCGGCGCCAGCATGGCCTGCAGGCCGCGCGCCGCACCCTTCCACATCCGTACGTAGCCGTCCAGGCCGATACGCAACACTTCCTTCAGCCCGCCGAGCGGCGTGTCGAGGCGCTCGCCTTCGTGCCAGTCGAGCCACGCGTCCGCGCGGCCGAACGTGCATTGCACGAGCTGGCGCTCCTGTTCGAGCGTCAGTTCATCGAAGCTCACGCCGACATGGGTCGGCGTCACGCGGGTCACGCGCACCGGGAACGGGAACGATCGGTCCCCGCGCGTCACGCACACCGTCAGCGTGTCGCCGACGGCAAGCGGGAGCCCCGGCACGGCTTCGAGGCCGAGGCCGCCCGTCGAGTAGTCGCTCGTGAAGCACGCGGCCGTCGAGCCGTCGGCGAGCAGCAGCATGGCCGGCACGCGCATCGCGATCCGGTGCGTGACGCGCACCTGCTTGGTCTCGCGCGCCACGGCCAGCGCCGCGCCGAGCATTGCGAGGTTGTACACGGTCCAGCCGAGCGTGATCAGGATCGTCGATGCTTCGTCGCCCTGATCGGCCACGAGCCGCCACAGGCCGGCGAGGATCGCGAGCACGTTCAGCCCGAACAGCACCAGATACGGCTTCGACGTCGACCAGTCGACGTAGCCTTCGTCGATCTTGCCGCCCTTGTCCGTCACGTTGAACTTGCCGTGCTTCGGGCTGAAGAACGCGACGGTGGTCGGCAGTGCGATGTACCACGCGAGCACCGACTCGTAGACCTCGGCCCAGAACGAATGGCGGTAGCGCCCCTGCATCCGCGAGTTCGCGACGTTCGCGAGCACGAGATACGGAATCACGTAGCTCGCGAGCGCGACTGCCGATGCGTTGATGAAGTACAGGTGGAAGAACAGGTACGCGAGCGGGATCGTCAGGAACACGAGCCGCGGAATCCCGTAGAAGAAGTGCAGCATCGCGTTGCCGTAGCAGATCCGCTGGATGAAGCCGAGCCCGCGCCCGAGGAACGGGTTGTCGATGCGGAAGATCTGCGCCATCCCGCGCGCCCAGCGCGTGCGCTGCTTCACGTGGCCCGCGAGGCTTTCGGTCGCGAGGCCGGCCGCCTGCACGGTCGGCAGGTACGCCGACGTATAGCCGCGCCGGTGCAGCTTGAGCGCCGTGTGGGCATCCTCGGTCACGGTCTCGACCGCGACGCCACCCACCTCTTCCAGCGCGCTGCGCTTGAGCACCGCGCACGAGCCGCAGAAGAACGTCGCGTTCCACAGGTCGTTGCCCGACTGCACGAGGCCGTAGAACAGGTTGCCCTCGTTCGGGATCTCGCGGAACGTGCCGAGGTTGCGCTCGAACGGATCGGGCGAGAAGAAATGGTGCGGCGTCTGCACGAGCGCGCACTTCGGGTCGCGCAGGAACACGCCCATCGTCGTCTGCAGGAACGAACGCGTCGGCACGTGATCGCAGTCGAAGATCGCAATGTATTCGCCGTGCGTCTTCGGCAGCGCACGGTTGATGTTGCCGGCCTTCGCGTGGCGATTGTCGTCGCGCGTCACATAGTCGATGCCGGCTTCGCGCGCGAACGCCTCGAATTCGGGGCGCTTGCCGTCGTCGAGCAGGTACACGCGCAGCTTCGCGCTCGGCCAGTCGATGCTCTGCGCGGCGAAGACGGTCGGCTTCACGACCGACAGCGGCTCGTTGTAGGTCGGGATGTAGATGTCGACGGTCGGCCAGGTGTCGGGATCGTCGGGCAGCGGCACGATCGGCCGGTCGAGCGGCCACGCGGTCTGCACAAAGCCGAGCAGCAGGATCATCCACGTATAGGCTTCCGCGCCGTACAGCAGGTAGCCGGCAACGGCCTCGACCGGGCCACGGAAATCGAGCGTCTGCGTAGTGCGCCACCACACGTAGCGCACCGTCGCGAGCAGCGCGAGCGACGCGAGCGCGAGCGTCGGCAGATGGCCCGGCAGGCGGCGCAGCCCGAGCGCCAGCACCGCGACGATCGCGAAGAATGCGAA
>NZ_JAAGPE010000436.1:0-5781 GCF_017104605.1 Burkholderia sp. Ac-20384
CAACACCGGGCCGCGCGGTTCCTGCATCGCGATGCGGTACGCACGCGCGATCGCGGCCGGCACATCCTGCGCGCGCGCAGGCTCGATGCTCCATTTCACGTACGGCTTCGGCAGCTCGGCAGCCTGCGTCGCGCCGAGGAACGGGTCGAACGGCAGGATCGCGCGCGCCTGCTGGCCCGCGGTGACGATCAGCGGTGTGCGGTTCTTGAAGGCGGTGAAGAGATTGCCCATCGCGTTGCCGACGCCTGCCGCCGAATGCAGGTTGACGACCGCCGCGTTGCCGGTGGCCTGCGCGTGGCCGTCGGCCATGCCGACCACGACGGCCTCATGCAAGCCGAGCACGTAGCGGAAGTCGTCCGGGAAGTCGCGGAACATCGGCAGCTCGGTCGAGCCGGGATTGCCGAACACGCGGTCGATGCCGAACTGGCGAAGCAGGTCGATCACCGCATCGCGAACGGTGATCGGTGCGGCGGAAGGGGGTAGATGGCCAGACATGCTCGGCGCTCCTCGGTGGCTTGGCGGTTTCCACAGTATCGAAGCGCAAGCCATTCACCGATACTGTATTTTTTGCGATAAGCCATACCGTTCCGACATGACTTTCGATCTCCGACAATTGCGCGCCTTCACGACGATCGTCGCGTGCGGCAGCCTCGGCCGCGCGGCCGACGCGCTGCATGTGACGCAGCCGGCGCTGAGCCGGATCCTGAAGCGGCTCGAGGAACAGGTCGGTGCGCCCTTGTTCGAGCGCCACTCGAAGGGCGTGCAGCTCACCGCGTTCGGCGAGGCACTGCTGCCGCACGCGACGCTGCTGCAGCACGAGGCCGAGCACGCGCGCGAGGAGCTCGACGCGATGCGCGGGTTCGCGAAGGGCACGATCAAGGTCGGCACGGTGGGCAGCATCGCGAGCCTCGTGCTGCCGGTCGCGGTGGGCCGCGTGCTCGACCGCTGGCCGAACCTGCGCGTCGAGATCATCGAAGGCGTGTGGGACCGGCTCGCGGAAGGGCTGAACAAGCACGAGATCGACCTCGCGCTGTCCGCGCACGGGCCCGACACCGATGAAATCGTCGCGATTCCCGAGTGCCGCTGGGAAGATCGCAGCCATATCGTTGCGGCGCCGCACCATCCACTGCGCGCGCTCGGCCGCGCGCCGACGCTCGCCGATACGCTGCACGCGCGCTGGGCGATTCCGCCGCGCGGCACCGCGCCGTTCGACCACATGCGCGCGACCTTCGACGCGCACGGGCTCGCGCTGCCCGACATCGCGGTCGAGACACGCTCGGTGACTACGCTGAAAAGCCTCGTCGCGCATGCCGGCTTCCTGAGCTGGATGGCCGAGCCGATGTACGGCGCCGAGCAGCGCGCCGGCACGATCGACACACTGCCGGTGCGCGAGGTCGTCGCGGTGCGCACGCTCACCGCGTTCCGGCGCCGCCACGGCATCCTGCCGGGGCCGGCCGGGAAACTGCTCGATGAACTCGTCGCGTTGACGCGCGAAGGACGCTGACGGCGCTTTTCGCACCGGCCGCCCGTTCGCGCCCTCCCCGTCCTGCCCGCACGCGCCGCCGCAGCGCACCATCGAAATGCCGTTTCCCCGCCTTGACTTTCGCTCGCTCGAATACGATCATTCGCTCACAAAAAGAGCAAATGATCGTATTCGACAGGACAGTCAGGCACGAACAGGAGACCCCGGATGAGCGCATCGCCCTCCGCCCGCACGCCCGTGCTGCTGCACATCGGCGCGGGCTCGTTTCACCGCGCACACCAGGCGTGGTATCTGCATCGCGTGAACGCGGCCGTCCCGGCCGACGAGCGCTGGTCGCTGACCGTCGGCAACATCCGCGACGACATGCACGCGACGATGGACGCGCTCGCCGCGCAGCACGGCGCCTACACGCTCGAAACCGTCACGCCGCAAGGCGAGCGCGCGTACGAGACGATCCGCGCGATCACGCGCGTGCTGCCGTGGTCGATCGACCTCGCCGCGCTGATCGACGCCGGCGCCGATCCGGCCTGCCGGATCGTGTCGTTCACCGTCACGGAAGGCGGCTACTACCTCGACGAACACAACCGGCTCGACATCGCGAACGCCGATCTCGCGGCCGACCTGCAGGGCGCGCGCACGACGCTGTACGGCGCGCTTGCGGCGCTGCTCGCCGAGCGCGTGAAACGCGACGCGGGCCCGCTCACGCTGCAGAGCTGCGACAACCTGCGCAACAACGGCGCGCGCTTTCGCGCGGGAATGCGCGAATTCCTCGAACGGCGCGGACAGGCCGACCTGCTCGCATGGTTCGATGCGAACGTTGCGACACCCAGCGCGATGGTCGACCGCATCACGCCGCGCCCGACCGCCGACGTGCGCGAGCGCGTGCTGGCCGCCACCGGCATCGACGACGCGTGCCCGGTGATGGGCGAATCGTTCATCCAGTGGGTGATCGAGGACCGCTTCGCGGCCGGCCGGCCGCGCTGGGAGCTGGCCGGCGCCGAACTCGTCGACGACGTGCACCCGTACGAGGAAGCGAAGATCCGCATCCTCAACGCGACGCACAGCTGCATCGCGTGGGCCGGCACGCTCGCGGGCCACACGTATATCCACGAAGGCACGCACGACGCGGCGATCCGCCGCTTCGCGCACGACTACGTGACGCAGGACGTGATCCCCTGTCTCACGCCGAGCCCGCTCGATCTCGCGCGCTACCGCGACGTCGTGCTCGAACGCTTCGGCAACCCGTACGTGCTGGACACGAATCAGCGCGTCGCGGCCGACGGCTTCTCGAAGATCCCCGGCTTCATCGCGCCGACGCTCGCCGAATCGTTCGCACGCGGCGCATCGCCCATCGCGACCGCCGTGCTGCCCGCGCTGTTCCTGCGCTTTCTCGAACGCTGGGCGCGCGGCGCGCTGCCGTATGCGTACCAGGACGGCGTGATGGACGAAAGCGCCGCGCGGGCGATCGTCGGCGCCACCGACCCCGTCGTCGCGCTGTGCGCGAACCGGCAGCTGTGGGGCTCGCTCGCCGGCAACGCGGCGCTGTTCGAGGCCATCCGCGGCGGACTCTGGCGGGTCGACGCATGGCTCGCGGCACGCTGACCCGCATCCGGGCGAACCTGCCTTGGCACGGGCGCGGCCGCGCGGCTAAAGTAGCGACTCCCCACTGACGGAACGGATCGCTCATGTATCTCGGCATCGACCTCGGCACCTCGGAAGTGAAGGTGCTGCTGCTCGCCCCGGACGGCACGGTCGTCGGCACCGCCGGCTCGCCGTTCAGCGTGTCGCGGCCGCATCCGCGCTGGGCCGAACAGCATCCGGACGACTGGTGGCAAGGCACGCTCGCCGCGCTCGCGACCCTGCGCGAGCGGCACCGCCAGGCGTTCGCGGCCGTGCGCGGCATCGGCCTGTCGGGTCAGATGCACGGCGCCGTGCTGCTCGGGCGCGACGACCGCGTGCTGCGCCCCGCGATCCTGTGGAACGACATGCGCAGCGCCGACGAATGCGCGCTGCTCACCGAACGCGCGCCCGATCTCCACGCACTGGCCGGCAATCTCGCGATGCCGGGCTTCACCGCGCCGAAACTGCTGTGGGTCGCGAAGCACGAGCCCGACGTGTTCGCGGCGACCGCGTGCGTGCTGATGCCGAAGGATTACCTGCGGTTCCGGCTGACCGGCGCGAAGGTGTCCGATCCGTCGGACGCGGCCGGCACGCTGTGGCTCGACGTCGCGCGCCGCGACTGGTCAGACGCGCTGCTCGCCGCATGCGGAATGACACGTGACCAGATGCCGCGCATCGTCGAAGGCAATGCGCCGTCCGGTACGCTGCGCGCGGACATCGCACGCGAACTCGGGCTGTCGGAAGCCGTCGTGGTGGCCGGCGGCGGCGGCGACAACGCGACGAGCGCGCTCGGCATCGGCGCGATCCATGCAGGCGACGGCTTCGTATCGCTCGGCACGTCCGGCGTGCTGAGCGTGGTCGGCGATCGCTTCATGCCGAACCCTTCATCGGCCGTGCATGCGTTCTGCCACGCGATTCCCGATCGCTGGCAATTGATGAGCGTCGTACTGTCGGCCGCGAGCTGCCTGCGCTGGGTCTGCAAGCTGACCGGCACCGACGAGCCCGCACTGCTTGCCGAAGTCGAGGCGCTCGACGCCGACGCACTCGCGACGGCGCCGCTGTTCCTGCCCTACCTGTCCGGCGAGCGCACGCCGCACAACGATCCGTACGCGCAGGGCGTGTTCTTCGGGATGACGCATGCGACCGAACGCGCACACCTCGGCTACGCGGTGCTCGAAGGCGTGACGCTCGGCCTCGCCGACGGTCTCGACGCGCTGCATGCGGCCGGTGTCGAAACCGATCAGCTGTCGCTGATCGGCGGCGGCGCGCGCAGCGCGTTCTGGGCGCAACTGATCGCCGATGCGCTGAACGTGCGCACGCGCCAGCACGGCGGCGGCGAAACGGGCGCGGCGCTCGGCGCGGCCCGGCTCGGCTGGCTGGCCGTCGGCGGCGATCCGCATACGGTGCTGGCCAAGCCGCCGGTGCGCGCCGAGTACGCGCCGGATGCCGCCCGCCATGCGCTGCTGCGCGAACGCCTCGACGCGTTCCGCGCGCTGTACCGTCACGTGCAGCCGCTGTACGAACCGTCGCGCGCGCGGCTCGCGTAAGCGCCGCACGTCACGCGTGGCGGCCGCCGGCCGCGCGCGCGACATGCGGTACAGTGGATGCCGTCATGCGGCCCGCCGGCCGGCCCGCGGGGCGGCCCCCAGATCCGAACCGAATCGCTATCGTGTCCAAGTCCTCAGAAAAACTCGATCTCGCCACGCGTGCCGCGTGGCTCTACTACGTCGCGGGCGACACGCAGAACGAAATCGCGGAAAAGCTGCAGGTGTCGCGCCCGGTCGCGCAGCGCCTCGTCGCGTTCGCGGTCGAGAAGAACCTGATCCGCGTGCGCGTCGACCACCAGCTCGCCGACTGTCTCGATCTCGGCGCGCAACTGTCGAAGCGCTACGGCCTCGCGATGTGCGAAGTCGTGCCCGTCGATGCCGACGCGCCCGACGCGATCGACCGCAAGCTCGCGGTCGCCGGCGCGCAGGTGATGGAGCGCTACCTGAACGAAACACGGCCGATGGTGATCGCGGTCAGCAGCGGCCGGACGCTGAAGGCCGCGGTCGCGCAGATCGCGCAGATCGACCGCCCGCAGCACCGGCTCGTGTCGATGGTCGGCGCAATCGCCGCCGACGGTTCGTCGAACCGCTACGACGTCGCGCAGTACATCTCCGAAAAAACCGGCAGCAAGCACTTCCTGCTGCCCGCGCCGCTGTTCGCCGACAGCGATGCCGAGCGCGCGCAGTGGTGCAATCACCGGCTGTACCGGATCGTCGAGGCGCTGTCGGGCAAGGCCGATGTCGCGTTCGTCGGGATCGGCAACATCGGCCCGCACTGCCCGCTCTACGAAGACGGCTTCATCACCGAACAGGAGCGCGACGAGATGACCGCGCTCGGCGCGGTGGCCGAACTGCTCGGCGTGCCGATCGACGCGCAGGGTACGCAGATCGCCGTGTCGACGAGCGCGCGCGTGACGAGCGTGTCGCTCGCCACGCCGCCGAAGCGCCCGACGATCGCGTTCGCCGGCGGCCCGAAGAAGCGCGACGCGGTGATCGCCGCGCTGCGTGGCGGCTGGCTGTCGGGCCTCGTCACCGACGAAACCTGCGCGCGCGCCGCGCTCGACGCGAAGGCAGCCTGACACCGAAGCCGCGCACCGCGCGCGGCAGTCGAACGCTCAAGCCGCGTGCGGC
>NZ_JAAGPE010000437.1:0-5717 GCF_017104605.1 Burkholderia sp. Ac-20384
TGCCGAGCCGCGCACCGGGCGCACCTGGTCGATGACGCAGGCCGAAGCGCGCGAACGCCACGCGGGCGACTGGCCGCTGCCTTGATGCCTTGACGCCCGCAAGCGCGCGCTAGCCGACCTGGTTCAGCTCGAACACCGCATCGACGGCCGAGCCGTTCCAGTTGTATTCGAGGTAGGCCGCGTGATGGCAGTCGCGCAGCAGCGCGGTGCGGAACGCCGCCAGGCACTCGCCGCGCGGGTCGCGCACCGACGGATAGACGATCCCCGCGCCGCCCGCATTGCGCACCGCGCGACCGAGCGCCTGCCCGGCGCTGTAATCGAGCGGGTGCAGCAACGCCGGATCGCGTTTCGGCCACGCGCGTATGTCGGCCACGTCGCCTTGTGCGATCACCGTATAGAGCCGCATCTGCTGGCGCATCGGCGGCTCCTTCGTCGCTTCCAGGAACAGTGCGCTGTGATACCGCGTTTCGGCGATCGCCGTATCGCGCGAACGCGCGCAGTAGAACACGCCATAGCTGCCGTCGGAAAAGCGGCTGCCCTGCGGATTCAGGTGCGTGAACGCGGCCATGATCGGCCCCCAGCCCTGCCCGTAGCGGCGCTCGGCGGGCGGCACGAGATCGAGTGCGCCGACTTCATTGCGGATGCGGTCGTTGGTCAGCGATTCGAGCGCGTAAAGCGCGTCGAAATCGTCCGCCGAGGCCACGCGGTCGAACAGGTTGATCGCCGGAAAACGAGTGGGAATCACGCGATAGGCTGGCGCCCAGTCGACCGCCGTCGTGGGCCATTGTTGTGCTTGGATCGGCATTGTCACGCCCAGCCACCTCGCATCGCGTCGAGATATTGCCGGACGGCGACCAGATCGCCGACGTTGCCGGCGAGCATCCGGTCGAGTGCGCGCTTGCCGCCGAACGGCGCCGCGTCGTTGGGCCGCTTGACCCACGCATCGGCCGCGGCCGGCTGCGGCAGCAGGATCTGCAGCGCCTTGTAGATGCCGAGCAGCAGCGACAGGCGCTCGAGCGTATCGCGCGGCAGCCGCGCCGATTCCGGCGTGGCCTTCCACTTGAAGAATGTCGAACGGCCGGGCGACCCGAGCAGCACGATCTGCTCGTCGATCGTCAGTTCCCAGTCGCGTGAGATGTTGAAAAACGCACGGAGGCCGGCCGCCGACATCTGCGCGACCGAGGCCTGCGGCGGGGCGGAGTGCGATTCATAGGCGGGCTGTGACATGATCGTTAGTCTCGAAACGAATTTACTAACAAGATTAGTCCATTTTCGTATTTTTGCAAGGGTCGAGACCCGCCGACCGGCCCGTCCATCCGACGAAACGATATTTTTTGTCCATTCTGGACTCAGATTTTATTTTCTGCGCTAATGGCCGTGCGGACACCGCGCGCAGACGCGGTTCGTGTCCGTGAAACCGTGTCGCACAGAACCCGGAAGCACCCGCCAAGGAACGCACCATGAAGAGACTGATTGCCGCTGTTTCGATCGCCCTGCTCGCGGTATCCGCAGGCCCCGCCGTCGCGAAGGACTGGACCACGATCCGCTTCGGCACCGATGCCAGCTACGCGCCGTTCGAGTCGAAGGCACCCGACGGCAAGCTCGTCGGCTTCGACATCGACCTCGGCAACGAGATCTGCGCGCGCCTGAAGGCGAAGTGCGTGTGGCTCGAGAACGATTTCGACGGGATGATTCCGGCGCTGAAGGCGAAGAAGTTCGACGCGGTGCTGTCGTCGATGTCGATCACGCCGCAGCGCGCGCAGCAGATCGGCTTCACGACGAAGATCTACAACCAGCCGACGCGGCTCGTCGTGAAGAAGGGCTCGCCGCTGCTGCCGACGGCCGAATCGCTGAAGGGCAAATCGATCGGCGTCGAACAGGGCACGACGCAGGAAACGTACGCGAAGGCGTACTGGGGCAAGCAAGGCGCGAACGTCGTGTCGTACCAGAACCAGGACGGCGTGTACGCGGACCTGACCTCGGGCCGCCTCGACGCAGCGCTGCAGGATGAAGTGCAGGCGGCCATCGGGTTCCTGAAATCGTCGCGCGGCGCGAACTACACGTTCGTCGGCCCCGAGCTCGTCGACGACAAGGTGCTCGGCATCGGCGCCGGTATCGGGCTGCGCAAGGAGGACACCGACCTGAAGGCGAAGATCGATGGCGCCATCCTCGACATGGTCAAGGACGGTACCTACAAGCGGCTCGCGTCGAAGTACTTCGACTTCGACATCTACGGCGGCTGAAACGGCGTCGCGCGCGTACGGGCGCCACTCCCGTCGCGCGCGTCCGACCGCCCCTCCCCTCACCACCGGACGGCGAGCGCATGATGCCGTTTGCCGTCACATCGCATGCATCATCCGTCGTCCGTGCGGCACGACGCTGCGCATTTCATTCGGACTGCAGATCGATCGTTCGCGCGGGCAATGCCCGACGTGAACGGATATCGTGCAGCTTCAGTCAATAGGCGAAGATCGGGCGTCGAGGTACCGGCGCCCGTGCGCACATGCCCTTGCGTATCGGGTTCGCGTGCAGGAAAGTGCCGACCCGGCGCGGATGACCGGCAATCAGCCGGATCCGCCTCGCACCGGGCGCGGAGAGATGGCCTGTCGATGCATGCCGGCCGGCTGCGAGAACGACGTTCGACCGGCGATGCTCCGAATCACTGCGATCGCGGCCTGCCGGCCGCGGCGTGTGGCGATCGATCATTTTTCTTCCCCGTATCAGTCTGATGGTTGTTCCAGCAACCGGACGAAGCCGGTGCTCCGACGATCAGGCGACGACGCTCCGTGCTCGCCGGAACGCGGCAGTCGTGCCGCGCTCCGCCGCCGCATCCCCGCGGACTGTGTCCTCACCGGTACTGACAGGGTTCGCTGCCGAACCGGACGGACCGTGCATCGTCACCTTTCGCACGCCCACTTTCGCAAGGAGCGGGCCAGCTTCGCGCGAGCCCGTCCGGACAAGGGTTTGACCGGGCAGCGTGGCGGCCGGAACGGGTGCGGAAGGCGGGAAGTTACGAAACTGAAACACGCGCCGCACGGCATGCATCGGCCGCGCGGCGGCCCGGCCTTGCCGGATAAGGCTGAACAATGCCGCGCGGCATTTTTACCGATAGGCAGCCGGCCGTTCAGCCCGATTTGCCGAGCAAATTGGCCGGGCTGCCGAGGCGAAATGTTTCATGCGCTTTACATGCCGCCGGCGGCACGCGAGCCGCGGGTTGTCCGCGCTTCCATCGGCCGATGCCGGGTTGGCCGACCGCATCGCTATACTGCGAAACCGGCGCGCGTCATGTCTGCGTCGGCACCTGTTGCCGGCGCATGCGGCACCCCGTGATACCGCTCCACACGCCACCACGCCGCCCGAACGACCGCGCCCGATGATCCGCACCCTCCATACCGCCGAACGCGCCAGGCTGATTCGCTTCGGGGTGTCGGGCGTCGGTTCGACCGCGCTGCATGCGCTGATCGCGGCCGCGATGTTCGCGCTATTCGACGCGACGCCCGTGAGCGCGAATGCGGTCGCATTCACCTGCTCGACCGCGTTCTCGTATCTCGCCAACACGCTGTGGAGTTTTTCGTCGCCCGTGACGTGGGGCAACTTCGTGCGCTTTCTCGCTGTCGCGATGGCCGGCCTCGGCATGACGATGCTGCTGGCGCACGGCACCGAGACGCTCGGCCTCGCCCGCGCGTGGAGCATCGTCGCGGTCGTGCTGTGCGTGCCGCCCGTCACGTTCGTGCTGCACCGGCTCTGGACCTATCGCTGAGCCGGTTCACGCGCCACACGTGCGCCGCTCAGCCGACCCGCTGATGCCCCGCGTCGCCGGACGGCGTGCCGTCGTGACCGCCGTTGTCGCCGTTCCCGCCGTTGTTGTCGTGATCGTTCAGCCCGTGCTCGATCATCATCCGGTAGAGCGTCACGCGTGAAATGCCGAGTTCGGCCGCGGCCTTGTTGATGCGGTGGTCGTTGCGCAGCAGCGCATTCTCGATCGCGGTGCGCTCGGCGAGCGCCCGGGCCTGTTCGAGCGTCACCGGCTCGGTTTCGCCCGGTGTGTCGAGCCCGAGATCGTGCGGCGTCAGCAGCCGGCTCTCGGCCATCACGATCGCGCGCCGCACGCGGTTGATCAGCTCGCGCACGTTGCCGGGCCACTCGTAGCGGCGCATCGCATCGAGCGCGGCCGACGTGAAGCCGCTGATCTTGCGGCCGCTGTCGGACTTGAATTTCTGCAGCACGTAGTGCGCGAGGATGTCGATGTCCTTGCCGCGCGCGCGCAGCGGCGGCTCGTGGATGCGCAGCACGCACAGGCGGTGATAGAGGTCCGCGCGGAAGCGCCCGCCCTCGACCGCGCCGTCGAGATCCACGTGGGTAGCCGAGATGATCCGGACATCGACCGGAATCGATTCCTGCCCGCCGAGCCGCTCGATCTTCCCTTCCTGCAGGAATCGCAGCAGGCTCGCCTGGCTTTCGACCGGCATGTCGCCGATTTCGTCGAGAAACAGCGTGCCGCCGTTCGCCGATTCGATCCGGCCCGCGCGCCGCTGGTTCGCGCCGGTGAACGCACCGCGCTCGTAGCCGAACAGTTCCGACTGCAGCAGGTGATGCGGAATCGCGCCGCAATTGATCGCGACGAACGGCCCCTTGCCGCGGCCGGAGCGCTCGTGAATCGCGAGCGCCGTCAGCTCCTTGCCGGTGCCCGACTCGCCCGAGATGAACACGCTCGCGTCGGTCTTCGCGACCTTGCGGATCGTGCTGAACAACTGCTGCATCGCCTCGCAGTTGCCGATCATCCCGTGTTCGCCGATCGACGCCGCATAGGCCGCGCCGTCGACGCGATCGAGCGCCGCCATCCCGCGCGCATGGCCGAGCACGTGCGAAATCCATTCGTAGGGCAACGGAAGGGTCACGTAATCGAAGCAATAGCTGCGGATCAGCTCGCGCACCGCGGGAGTGATCGTGATGCCGGCCTGCGCGATGGAAATCCAGCCGATCGACGGCTGGCTCAGGCACGCCTTCAGCGCGGGATAGTCGCGCGACGTGAACCCGGTGAAATCGATCAGGCCGGCGGCAACGCTCACGCCGGACGTCATGTTCTGCGCGGCGCCGGCCGTCTTCGCGACGGAGATTTCCCAGCCGAGCCCGCGCAGTTGCGCAAGCAACGGCTCATCGGGTGAACGCATGATCACGAACAGCTTGCGTCCGTCTTCGGGCGCGGTGACGGACACATGCGTCATCTCGGACACCGCTTGCCCGTTTGCGTCAGGTGACCTAGCAACCATCGTTGTTCCCCGCTTGGCGTTGGTATCGCGCCGGCTCGCCGTCGCGCGCGACGGACCTCGATCGAACCGACATATTGGCCGCATTTCCGTCCGAATAAAATCCCCCCGTGCATGAATCGCGCGTGAGGTGGACATTGTCATGAACGGTATAACGATGCGGCCGGCGCGCGGCTAGATGGGTGTTATCCCGGTGGCGTATGCGGCGGGAACCCTGAACGGGCGGCTGCGCGGCGCGCAGAGCCGCGCCGGTGCTGGCGCCTGGCACGCTCGGGCGATGCGGCGCACGCCGGATCGGCTCACCCGCGCATGCGTGCGCAACGGGTCGACGGGCCCGCCAGGCGTCCGCGCAGCCGGGGCGAGTTGATTTCGGTCAATCGTCAGAGGAAGGCGGCTGATGCACGCACGCAACATGCGCGGCCCGATGCCGCGCATGCTGGCGCAGCGGGG